>CBFGYW010000019.1:0-12647 GCA_965653085.1 uncultured Salinimicrobium sp. | reverse complement strand
TCTGGCTATGGGTGAGCGCACTTGTAGGAATGGCTACCAAATTTTTCACCAATACCCTGGCCATTATGTACAGGGGAAGAGACAGCGCAGGTAATCTGCAGGGCGGGCCCATGTATTTCATCATGGAAGGTTTGGGTAAAAAATGGTGGTTTCTGGCTGCCTTCTTCAGCGTTGCGGGACTTGTAGGTGCTTTGCCCGTGTTCAATGTGAATCAGCTGACGCAGGCCATTAATTTTATTCTTCTGGAACCTAACGGGGTGGAGGTAAACTTTTACACCAACCTGATCATTGGAATAATTCTGGTAATCATTACGTCGATTGTGATCTTTGGAGGCCTGAACCGGATTAGTAATACAGCGGGGAAAATGGTGCCTGCAATGGTGGCATTATATTTTGTTGCGGTGGCAATTATTCTCGTGGTACATCTTGATGAGGTACCTTATTACCTTAAACTTATTTTCACAGATGCTTTTGCAGCGGAATACTTCGCAGGAGATTCCTTCTGGGGTGGTACTCTCGGAGGGCTTATCATTCTTGGTGTTAGAAGGGCTGCTTTTTCAAATGAGGCGGGAATTGGAACAGCTCCCATGGCACATGGGGCAGCCAAGACAGACGAGCCGGTACGGGAAGGTCTTGTTGCAATGTTGGGCCCGGCCATCGACACTCTGGTTGTCTGTTCCCTCACTGGTTTCGCCATTCTGGTTACCGATGTATGGCAGACGCGTGATGTCAATGGAGTGAGTCTCACAGCTGCGGCTTTTAATGAAGCCATTCCTTTCTATGGAAACTATCTGTTGCTGCTTTGCATCGCAATATTCAGTATCTCCTCCCTCTTTACCTATTCCTATTACGGAACCAAATGTCTGTCCTTCCTTCTTGGGGTTCACAGAGCTCACTATTACAATTATTTTTATGTTTTCAGCATATTAATAGGAGCCACTACGACCCTAAGTATGATGATTAATCTTATTGATGGTTTTTTCGCATTGATGGCTATTCCTACAATGACATCCACCTTGATAATGGCTCCTAGGGTAGTCAGGGAGGCGAAGAAGTATTTTGCCCGTGTGAGAGCTAAGGAGGAGTGATTCTGAAAAAATCGCTGCTGCTTTAGCTAAACGGAAGAATTCTTTTTTCTGAATGGCTCTGGTAGGCGAGCTGAATTACTTTGATCACCATTCCGGCCTGTTGAGGACTGACCAGCGGTTTTTCTTTTCCTCGAATTGCGGCCGCGATATTTCTATAGAATTCGCGATAGTCCCCTCTCTCGCTTTTCACCAATTCAATTCCTTCAGGACCAATGAACCTACCCCAGATCTCTTTGGGCTCCCGCCCCCAATCCGATTTAGGTTTCACTCCATTTTTTAAGGCTTCTTCCTGAACGTCCATTCCATACTTTATAAAGCTTCCTTTGTCTCCAAAGAGCTGATATCTTGGCCCCGGCTCCTTTACCAGCATTCCCGCCTTTAAAGTCACTTTCAGCTCCGGATACAGCATCAGCAGTTCAAAATTATCCACTACTTCTGAAGCCTTCCGCTGGGCCCTTAGATGAGCAAACACCTCTGCAGGTGGACCAAATAACCACAGGGCCTGGTCAATGAGATGACTTCCAAGATCGTATAAGATCCCGCTGCCTGGATTGCTGCCCTGCTCTTTCCAGCTGTCCTTAATCCCGGCCCTGAAACGGTCGAAATGGGCCTCATATTCCACGACTTTCCCTAACAGCTGCTGGTCCAATACCTTCTTTATGGTCCTGATATCACTGTCCCAGCGGCGATTGTGGTTCACACTTAGGATCCTTTCATTTTCCCTGGCCAGCTCCACGAGAAATTGCGCCTCTTCAAACGTTGGGGTAAGAGGCTTTTCAACCACCACATGTTTTCCGGCCTTTAATGCCTTTTCGGCAAGGTCTTTATGAAGATGATTTGGAGTAGAGATGACTACCAGATCTATGTATTTATCTTCCAAGACTTCGGAATAATCCTTTACGATTGTCGCTTTGGGAAAGTCCTGTCTGGCAGCCGAAATATTTCCAGGGCTGGCGGTAAGGATCTTTTTAATGGCAAAGGCCTCAACTGCTGCAATAATGGGAGCGTTATATATCCTTCCTCCTGATCCATATCCTGCCAGGGCAACATTTATCTTCTGCATATCTTTTATTTTCTTAAGATGTTGCTCAATTTACAATTTTCTGCCTGAACCCGGAGTTAATGATTTAGTGTCTTGAAGGCCCTTTATAGCATATGAGGTCAAACCGGAACCCCTAGATTATAGGCACTGTTTTCAGGGAAAGTAATGACCGTATTTTTTATCGGACTGGTTCTCAGAAGGTATGATATCAGGTAAATCTTAACATGGTGTTACCTCTTATTATTCGTACTTTGGGACCCCCAAATCAGATCATGATTAAAAGGATATTGCAGATATTAAAAGAATTTAAAGAGGAACTTCTAAAGGAGGAAAATACCTGGATGTGGAGTATCATCGCAATCTTTTCCTTGATCTTTACGCGTCTGATCCTACTTTTCAACTTCCTTCTTTCTGGGGGGATACCTTCTTGACCAGTAAAATCTTGCAGATAGGCTCTAAGCATCCTTTGGAAGATCCATCTTAATATCTTCGGTCCTGGAAACTATCCTTCTCACGATTTCGTCGAGTTCATTTGCAGAGGCATTAATATTGTCAATAATCTCCTGCCGTTCCATATCCTCGAAGGCTTTAATTTCCAGAAGGTAAATTAGTCCTTTGAGTCTGGCCAGGGGAGCCCGTACTACGTGGGACTGTTCCCAGGCAATTTCCCGGAGCACTTTATTCTGTTTTTTGATCTCGCGTAATAGCCTTCGTGACTCGGTTACATCAAGAACAGCTCCCACCATCCGGGTAGGTTTTCCATCGGCTGTTCTTATGATATACGCCCTGTCAATGACATGGGCTATCTCCCCTTTGGATTTCCTCACCTGGTATTCTTCTTGCCATCTGATCTGCTCCTTATTCTCAAGTGCATTTTGAAGCGATTCAGAAACTCTTGTTCTGTCTTTGGTGATTGTTCTTGAAAACCAGAATTTATTGGCGGGCAGGTCTTCGTTCAGTCGATAGCCGTAGACATCTTCAAAAGCCTGGCTCCTGATAATTGTATCCTCTTCAATATTCCAGTCCCAAATCATTTCGTTGGTCGCCTCCATGGCCATATTAAAACGCTCGTTGGCAACTTCCAGAGCTTCTTCTTTTGCTTTCAATTCTGAAATGTCACTGGTGGCACCAATAAGGCGGATGGCTTTGCCGCTACTGTTCCGAATAATATAGCTTTTGTCCACCACCATTGCGTAAGTGCCATCAGATCTCTGGAAATGATATTCTGAATTAATGAAGGTAACTTCCGGATCTTCAAGGGCTGCTATCAGTTTCTTATGCACCTTATCCTTCTCCTCTGGTTTGATATGCGCTCTCCAGAAGGAACGGGAGTTTACCTCCTGTTCTGAAAATCCAAAGAGTTTATTCGGCCCATTATGGTATCTCTTTACTTTATCCTTTTCAAGGTCCCAGTCATATATGAGGTCCTGAGTAGCTGTAGCGGCTAATCGATAGCGTTCATTAATATCCTCTATTTCACGGGCCTGGGTAATGACGGTGCTGATGTCTCTGGAATTAATTACAATGCCCTGAACAGCAGGGTCATTCAACAGATTGGTGGCTGTGGTTTCAAGCCAGACCCAATTTCCCCTAGCGTCTTTGTACCTGAATGGAGAAACCTTCACCCGCCTGGTATTCATAAGCTCATTAAATTTTTCCACTATCCTCGGCTGATCCTCAGGATGTATAGAATGAAAGACATTCCTGCCAAGAAGGTTTTCAGGAAGCAGGCCCAGGATGGAGGTGGCAGTTTCACTCACAAAGAGATATTTCCCTTCAACATCGAGAATGGCCATAAGGTCTGCACCTTCCTGTACCAGGGCCCGGAATTTTTTTTCATTTTTCCTTAGCTGTTCCTCTCTTTCCTCCACCTCTGCTTTTGCAGAACGTCGATCCAGTGCATTGGTAAGGTTTTTTGTAAGGCTTTCCAGAAAAACAATTTCTTCTTCGTTCCATATCCTCTCCCTTTTACAATCGTCAAATCCCACAAACCCGAATAGATGGTTTTTAAGAAAGATAGGGAGCAACAGCATTGATTTTATATTCTGCTCAAGGAAGATATCCTTTAACTCACCCTCCTCCAAACTGCTTAGAACAGCAGAAAAGGGCCGGTTATGCAATAAAGGAGTCATGATCTCTTTGACCTTGCTTATCGGCATATTCTGCATTTTCGGATTCTTCAACTGCGGGGTCGTATTTTCACTGGTCCATTCGATCTTCTTGCTAATAAGGATCTCCTGTGGGGCCTTGCATGAATTAGCTTCGAAATAGCACATCCTGTCTGCTTTTACAGCCTTTCCTATAACTTCAAATGCCTCTCTTAATACTTCATGGTCCAGCTCCTTTTCCAGGAGGGAGCTGATGAAGGCCGCGTTGACTTCAAGAAATTTTTTCTTTTCTACAACTATATTTTCTGTTTGTCGCAGCCCTGTAATGTTTTTTGCTATTCCATAAGTACCAGCAATATTCCCATCAATTTTGATAGGCATCAAGGCAATGTCCAGGATCATATGATTACCTTTAGCCGAAATGAAATCTGCCTCAAAGTTGGTTGCCTCACCTGATAATGCCTTTTGAAAATTTGCACTTATCTTATCACGGTGGCGGGCGGCGCAGAATTCATAAAAACTTTTCTGCATCAGGTCTTCAAGAGGAACCTCAGCTGCCGCTGCTAACTTAGTGTTGGCGCTGGTAAAGATTCCTTTGCTGTCCAGAGAAAATAAAGCATCGATATTTTCCTCAATAAACTGACTTAACTGCTGTTGCTGCAGGACATCCTCCTCCCGTCGCTGCTGCCGAAGAACTTTAGCAGTTACGTCCTGAACCGTATGAATTATGAACCTTACCTTTCCATCCTTACCAGTGACAGGGAAATTTTCGGGTAGCCAGTATCTCTCCTCACACCCCTGTTTGTCTTTAAGGGGAATATCGTAACGAATTATCTTTCCCTCAATGGGAATGACTTCTTTTACTACTTTACAGAAAGACTCCTGAAGGTTTTGGAAATCCTGTTCACTGATTGAAGGATTTTTGGGAAAGGCTTCAATATTCGTCTTGCCAATCAGGTCCTCCCTTCTCGTTCTTGTCATTTTAAGGTAAGCCTCATTTACATCAACTATAAAACACACCGAATTCCTTGGCTCCAGAAGGAGGACTGGGGTAGGAAGGGCAGAAAAGACGCCCCGGATATCATTATCGCTGATCATTTCCAAGGTAAGCGCTTTTTATTAATTAATAAACTGAGGGATTTTTAATAGCAGGTCTATATCATGTGGTATGGTAAAAAAACTTTTCTGCAATGTCAACCTATTTCAGAGGTACCACCAGAACAGGAATTCTAAGTTCATCGAGCAGATCCTGGTCTTTATTTCCGACGAAGAGCTGATAAAAGAAATTCCTTTTCTGATGCCCCGCTATCACCAGGTCTATCTGGAGTTCTGTCGTTTTATCTATTATAGTTTTTGCTGTCGGGCCTTCAATTACGAGACCTTCGGTACGCACGTTTCTGTTCCGAAGTTCATCTGTCAGTTTTTTTATGAGGGCTGCTTCCTGCTGTCTTCTCGCCATTCGCTTGTCGTAAATGAACTGTGGTCCGGCTTCGAGACTTATATAATCATCAGGGTCAGGTTCAGTGACGTGCAGAACCCATATTTTGGAACCAAAAGCCACAGCCATCTCGTAGGCTTTTTCGATTAAACGTCCTGCATTTTTTTCGAAATTAATGGCTACAAGTATGTTTTCCATTGTTTTTCTGTTTAAGTGCAGTACTTAAAGATAGAAAAAAAATAACATTATTCAGCAGCCCTTGTGACAACATTTAATCTAGAACAGACTTAAATCAAAAAACTTCTGAAGTACGGTAAGAACGAATACAAATCCGAGGATCAATGGACTTACATAAACTATCATGGTATTAATGAATTTCTCTGCCATGGAACCCTTATAACCTTCGTAGCCATGGCTTAACTCCTCCGAAAGGTTTTTTGCCTTCCAACGAGTCGCTATGAAAATAGTCATTAACCAGCCTCCTAGAGGAAGACCTATAACAGAAAAGATATCCGTGATGACATCCATAAAGGATTTTATTCCGCCTTCGTAATGAGCGAATTCAGTAAAGAAATCCACTCCGCCAAATCCTATCATACTGGGAATTCCTATCAGGAAAATAAGTAAAGACATTACGATCACAGCTTTTCTTCTGGACCATTTTAGTTCATCCATCAGAAAGGCAACCGGGATTTCCAGAAGTGAAATGGTAGAGGTGAGAGCAGCAAAACAAAGCAGCAGGAAGAAACTTGCTCCTATCACTGCCCCGAGAACAGGGCCCATTGCCTGAAATATTCCGGGAAGGGCTACAAAAACCAGCCCGGGTCCTTCTGAAGGGGACTGCCCCTGTGAAAAAACCAGCGGGAAGATCATCATACCTGCCAGGAAGGCAACCAGGGTATCGGTAAGGGAAACTAACATGGCAGACTTTACAATATTCTCTTTTCTGGAGAGATAGGATCCGTAAGTTATCAGTCCTCCTAATCCGAGACTTAGGGAAAAGAAGGCCTGTCCAAGGGCGGAATAGATGGTGGCGCCATTGATCTGGTTGAAATCAGGAAACAGATAAAATTTCACCCCATCCATGGCATTGGGCTGCATTAAACCAAAGATGCTTATTCCAACAAGTATCAGGAACAGGGCGGGCATCATGATTTTCGCAGAACTTTCAATTCCCCTTTTTACTCCCATCATCACGATAAGGGCAGTAATTACCATAAATGCCAAACTGTACCAGAAATTGTCGCTGAAATCGGTGACAAAGCTGGAGAAAAAGGAGCCGAATTCATCTTTCTTCAGCAGGCTTCCGGTAGCAGTTTCAAGAAAATACCCGAAGGCCCAGCCTGATACCACGTTATAAAAGGAAAGGATCATTACCGCGCAGAGAATTCCGAATAACCCTACGAGGCCCCAGCCTTTGCCTCCCCATTTCTTATACGCGCCATAGGGGTTGGACTGGGCACTTCGACCGAGTGCAATTTCAGCAGACATTAGAGGTACTCCCAGCAGAAAGATCCAGAAGAAATAGACCAGAAGGAAGGCTCCCCCTCCATTTTGACCTGCGATGTAGGGAAATTGCCAGATGTTCCCCAAACCTACAGCTGAACCTGCAGCCGCCGCTATAAATCCTATTCTACTTGAAAAACCACCTCTTGCCATTTGCTGTATGCGTATAAATTATTACAATGTTCGATTTAAAAAATTATATGCAGCTCCTTCAAAAGGAGCCGAAAAGGGAGAGTGGGCAATATACACCCCCGAGCTCCTGAATAATAATAAAGAATAAATGGCCCGGCTTAATTAGCTGAGCTTTCCCTTGTTGCAAATTTAGTCTAAAAGGGTCTCGTTAAAAAGATTTAAAATACGTTTGTACTCATCCATCCAGCTGGTGGGTTCCACAAAGCCGTGGTCTTCAACGGGATAAACTGCCATTTCCCAATTCTCTTTTTTAAGCTCAATTAGGCGCTGGGCCAGACGAACTACATCCTGATAGTGCACATTGACATCCACCATTCCATGAGCTATCAGCAGGTTCCCCTCCAGACCTTCCGCAAAGTAAATAGGGGAAGAACGACGATAGGCGATGGGGTCGAGGCTGGGCTCATTGAGGATGTTTGCAGTGTAGCCGTGGTTATAGTGCGCCCAGTCAGTAACTGAACGTAGAGCTGCTCCTGAAGTAAAAGTGTCGGCTTCATTAAACAGTGCCATAAGGGTGATGAACCCACCGTAACTGCCACCGTAGATCCCAACTTTTTCGGGATCTATCCCGTGTTCTTTGATCAGATATTCCACTCCATCCACCTGGTCTGAAAGGTCTTTTCCGCCCATATGTCTATAGATCCCGGTCCTCCAGTCCCTTCCATAGCCTGCGCTGCCTCTGTAATCAATATCAATTACTGTGTAGCCAAGGTCGGTAAGAAGGTTGTGAAACATATACTCCCTGAAATAGCTGGACCACCACTTGTGTGCATTCTGAAGATAACCTGCCCCGTGTACAAACACCACGGCTGCATTGTTCTTTACATCGGCCTCCGGAAGGAAGAGGCGTGCTGGCACCTCGGCGCCATCGTCTGCAGTAAAGCTGATTACCTGCGGGTCTCTCCACGGATAGGCCGCAAATTCTTCAGATTGCCCTGAGGTGATCTGTTCTGCTTTCGAATTTGAGGTAGTCTTTTTGAGATACAGCTCCCAGGGCTTATTGCTGTAAGAATGAAGTATTGCCATATACTTTTGATCCGGAGAAAGCTGTACATCATTGTTCCCGGTCATCTGGGTGAGTTTTTCCATTTTTCCTCCCATTAGAGACATCCTGTAAAAATGGCGTTCCCCTGGGTGCACTTCTGAAGTGGTGAGGTACCAGGATTTTTTGTTGTTGGAGAGAAAAGGATCAAAGACCTCGAAATTTCCCGAAGTCAGCTGCTTTTTTTCCCCCGTCTCCACATTGAGGAGGTAGAGGTGTGAATACCCGCTCTCCTCACTCTGGAAGTAGATATGTTTGTTGTCTGGAAGCCAGCCTAAGGTGCCTCCGCCAAAAGAATAACCTATCCCCGGTCCGGAAATCCAGGCCTCGTCTCGTTGTCTGTCCAGGGAAGTGAGGGCTCCGGTAGCAAGATCGAGGCTGGCGATCCATCGGTCTTTGTTATCCTTCGAACGCACATTGACAATGGCCTTTTTACCATTGTCGGAGAAGTAGACTCCGGATAAGATCACATCTCTCGGCTCTTCTTTCCACTCCTTATCAGGATAATCCTTTACATAATCGGGAAGGTCACTTATGCCTGGAAGTTTTTCTGTCTGTGCAAGATAAACAGTGTCTTTTGCAAGATTATAGATCGCCAGCTCCACCTGGGTCTGGTCGTCACCCACTTTACTGCGGGCCGGTAGGTCCACAGTATGGCCTGATGCATCCACGTAATTGGGAACTATGGTACCATCACGGCTGCCGCGGGTTATCAGACTGAAGGTTACATAATTTACATCGGGAGATACAGTAAGGTTTGATAATTGTTTGTCTCCGGTATAAAAAGTGAAATCCTCAGGGTCCTGTACCATTTCCCGGTAAGCATCAGAAGCCTCCTTTTTCTCTTTCCGCTCCCGCACAACCTGCAGTAACTCCAGGTTCTCTTTCTTAATCCATTTATCCTTTTCTGAAGCAGAATCTGATTTATCCCGACCCCTTTTTTGACCCGATTGAATGTTTGTCAGTTTTTCAAGGCTTCCCTTTTCCAGATCGTACAGGTAGGCATTATCCTCAAAGCTGAAGGAGATCTTATTTTCATCAGCAAGAAACCCGGCGTCGCTCAGTCTCCCACCCATTTCCAGTAATTCCCTACGGTTCTTCTTCCTAAGATCATAAAGCACCAGCTTCCCCTCTTCCACGACCAGTTTTCTGGTCTTCGAATTGTTATAGTCTCCGTATCTGGGAATTCTTTCTTTCTGCTCCTGCAGGCTCACCTTCACAATTTGGTCTTTGTTCCCTATTTCTACCTTGTACAGTGAATCTGCGGGATCATTCGCCAGGTTATAGTCGAAATAAAGAGTTTTGCCATCTTCTCCCCAGTTTAGATTAGTTGGGAAGTTTCCCATCCAGGAAGGATCCTGCATTATTTTTTCAACTGAAAGACTTGATTGTTGAGCATAAGTGTGCTGAAGGCTTAGGAAAGCCAGAAAGAAAAGAAAAGTAGATTTATTCATTTTGAAATGTTTACAGAAAGGAAGAACCGGGGACTTCCTGTTATGAAATCACCTGCAAGATAAATAAAACTTGTAAAAGTGCCTTGGAAATAAAATTGTTAACAGAACTCGGAGATCAGTATATTAGTTGGTTCTGAGGTTTTCCTTATTTCCGGATAGCGGAAGCAAAGCATCCAGATGCTGTATTTCTCTGATGATACTGCTGATCCGAGCCCGGTGCCTGATAAGGATTTCCCTGGTGACCCCGTCATTTACCTTCGTGAGAGCATTTGAATATTCTGCTAAACAGTCTTTTTCTGCCCGTATACTTTTTTGCAGTATTCTGCCAATATTGTCTTCAGAGAGATGTAAAAAGATAGCAGCACTCACGGAGTTATCATTTCCGGAATGCGTGGCTTCCCCTTCTAGTTCCTTAATGCGCTGAGTCAGTTCAAAACTGAACTGGGCCCTGTGGGCTGCAAATTTTATAAGCAGCATCCTGAGTTTCTGATTCCTCACAGCGCCGGAAGCCATCCGATAATAGTTGTTCACACGGGAATTGCCCTGCCAAAGCTGCTCTAAAATTGTTACCCATTTTTTCCTGTCGCTCATCTCAATTTTTTTCTACATCTATTTTTGTCTGACTCACAGTAGCTATTCCCTTTTAACGGTTCTTGTCTTTCCATCTTCGGTTTTTATTTCACTCAGCGGGTGAATTGCGGGACCTTCAAGGACCATCCCCTCCTGGTCAAACCTGCTGCCGTGACAGGGGCAGTCCCAGGTTTTTTCCGCGTTGTTCCAATGGACCACGCAGGCAAGGTGTGTACAGTAGGCAGAATGAAATTTAAGCTCCCCTTTGTAATTCTTGCTCACTGCAAGTTTATGTCCATCTTTTTCTATAATCTTACCTTCCCCAGCGTTCAGGTTGCCCAATTCCTTTTCATCAGCAGCGAAAGGAAGATCTTTTAAATACTTCGCTGCCACGTTGAGGTTTTCTTTCAGGAACTCTTTAGCCGACTTTAGAGGAGTATGTCTTGAGGCATCGTACATCTCCTGGTATGGATTCTCCTTCCCATTGATAAGATCAGTGATCAGCATTGCCGAAAGGGTTCCATAAGTAAGCCCGTCGGTGGAAAACCCTGTAGCTAGCAGGATTCGGGAGCCTTTCGATTTCCTGCCGATATATGGCAGCTTATCTGAAGGCCTGTAATGCTGGCCTCCCCAGCGATGAGTAATTTCACCAAGATCGAAATGCTGTTCCAGAAACCTGATCAGATTCTGGATGTTTTCTTTGTTATCTTCCGCCTGTCCCACTTTATGAGCCTGTCCTACAGCAATAATGAATTTCTCATTTCCCCTGGAATATGATCTTACAGAAAACTTTGAGCCGTCGTGGTAGCCCCAGAATATTCCTTCGGGATAAGTACCGGAATTCAGTTTCGCTGCTACTCCGTATTCACGATAGGGGCCAAGCACGGTATGAAAGAACAAACGTACGCCTTTAGGGGTGTGGGTGGCATGAAAAGCGTATCGGGTCTGTACTGTTCCCTGTTGCGTTTTTATGGTAACGTTTTCATCCTTTTCTTCGAGGTCCAGCACACGGGTGTTTTCATAAATGGCGCAGTTTTCTCCCGCTATAGCATTGGCCAAATCCTGTACATAGCGCATTGGGTTAAACTGAGCCTGCCCGCCTACCTTCACGGCCCGGGTAATCTGGAAAGGTATTTCCGCCTGGCCAGCTGTCTCCATTTCTACTCCGGCATCTAAAGCCGTGCCGTATTCTTTGTCGATCTTTTCAGAATCTGCTTCGCTGGTTGCATATAAATACCAGGGAACACGATTAAAATCGCAATCAATACTGAAGCGTCTAACATTTTCTTCTATAAGTTTCATTGCCTCAAATCTGGAGCTGGCAACTTTTCTAATAACCTCGTCACTGTGCTTTGACTGAAGGGAGCTCAAAATCTTGTCTATAGTGTAGTATAGGTTTCCAGTACTGTGTGAAGTGGTGCCGCCTCCAACTTTTCTGGCCTCCAGAACCGCAACTTTAAGGCCTGTTTGCGAGAGCAGCTGAGCGGTTGTGATTCCCGTGATACCGCCGCCAATGATGGCGACATCTACCTGTATATCCCGATCAAGGGCTGGAAAATCGGTGCTTCCTGCAAAGGAGTTCCATAGTGATTTAGTGAACATAGAGCTTGTTTTTATGTCAGTTAAACAGTCCGGAAGGCAGGTAGGTTTCATTCCGCTTTTATGCAATAAAGGCTGTTTGAAAATATTTTAAATTCTTTGACTATACTTGTTTAGGGCGAAAAAGCTGTTCTAGCTTTAATTGATCAACCCAATTATTAAGAGCCTTAAACAAGTTCAAATGAATTCTATTTTCAAACAGCCAGAAAAAAATGTCAGCTTAATTATTTAGCTTTTCTATTCAATCTGTCCTCTGCCATTCCTGTCAGCAGATCATCAGTTTTATATTCTTCATCCAAAGTTTTCTGAAGCTGGCTCGCAATATCTTCATGGCCAAGCTCCTTTGCATATCTTACCGCGGTTCCATATCCTGAAATTTCGTAATGTTCCACTCTTTGAGCTTCAGCGATTAATCCGGCGTCCATGACCTCTGCGTCTGGCTTCTCTTTTATGAAGCTTTCGGCTTCTTCAATGAGACCTTTCATAGCCTTGCATTCTTCGCCTGTTGGTTTAATGCCCAGACTGTCGCATATTTCTTTCAGTCTTTCTTTATGACCAGTTGTTGTGTTTTCCGCTTCCGTTGATGCCCTTGAAAGGTTTTTCGTGGA
>CBFGYW010000018.1:0-12685 GCA_965653085.1 uncultured Salinimicrobium sp. | reverse complement strand
AGTAAGTCAGTTTACCCTTCACGCCAGCACCAAAAAAAGGCAACCGCCCAACTTATATAAAAGCTGCCAGGCCCGAGACTGCAATTCCTCTTTATGAAGCATTCGTCCACCAGCTCGAAAAGGAGTTGGGGAAGAAAGTTGGTACAGGAGAATTCGGAGCTGATATGAAGGTTCAGCTAATAAATGACGGACCCGTAACAATTTTAATCGATTCCAAAAATAAAAGTTAAAAAAAGATTAAAATTTTTATATTGCAGGTTTAACCTGCAGTCCAGTCTTTTATGAATAAAGTTGTCCCCCTTTTCCTGCTTTTCCTCATTTCTTTCAATGGTTTTTCCCAGGATCCTGACTATCAGAGCCTCCTTTTACCTTCAGAGCTAAAGGAGAAAGCCAACGCTATTATTAGAAGTGAGAAGGTGGAGGTGGAGATCAAGGCGGTGGATAAAATGCTTGTTCTAACGGAAAGGGTTGTCACAGTTCTGAATGAATATGGACAAGGTGTTACCCGCACGGGGGATGTCTACGATAAGGAAACCAGGATCAAAAAGCAGGAAGCTGTTTTCTACAACAAATTCGGAAAAGAGATAAAAAAGGTCAAGAAAAGGGACTTTGTGGACCAAAGCCTTCCGGGTGCGAATCTTATAACAGATAACCGCCTCAGTTTTTATGAATTTACCCCGAAAGATTATCCTTATACTGTGGTCTACAGCAGCGAAGTGGAGACTGAATCCACGGGCTTCGTCAATTCCTGGAATCCCGTTCCGGGGTATTATACAAGCGTTGAAAGTTCTTCATATACCCTGAAAAATCCTGCAGGTATCCCACTAAGATTTGAGGAAAAGAATCTGGACAGCCTTCAGTTGGAGATCAGTAACACCGAATATGAGTTAAGTTACAGCCTTAAACATCTGCCCGCTTTCAAATACGAGATCCTAAGCCCCGACATTGACAATTTTCTTCCGCAGGTCAAGGTGGCTCTGGATGAATTTTCACTTGTTGGGGTGAGAGGGGCTGCAAATAACTGGAGCGATTTCGGAAAATGGCAATACGATCATCTGCTTTCCGAAAAAACCGCCCTTTCTGCGGAAACCATTCAGAAAATAAGCGAGCTCACCTCTGCTGCAGAAACCGATCTTGAGAAGGCAGAGATCATCTACGACTATGTTCAGAAAAATACCCGCTATATAAGTGTTCAGCTGGGAATAGGGGGTTGGGAACCTATGACTGCGGCGGAAGTAGATAAGCTTGGTTACGGGGATTGCAAAGCTCTCACAAATTATACCCGGGCTCTCCTGGAATCACAAAACATCACTTCCTACTATGCTGTGGTTTATGGAGATGAGGACCAGCGAAATATAGATTCTGACTTTGCCTCCATGCAGGGAAATCACGTGATCCTGAATATCCCCAGCGAGGGAGAGGACGTATGGCTGGAGTGCACGAGTCAGACCCTGCCCTTTAATTATCTGGGAGATTTCACAGATGACCGGAATGTGCTGCTGATCACGCCTGAGGGAGGGCAAATAGTCAAAACAAAAAAATACGACACTGCTGAGAATCTTCAGGAGAGTTTTACCAGTATTAATCTGGACGATTCTGGAAACTTTTCAGCAGAGTTTGTCAGGAAAACCAGAGGTGTACCTTACGGAAACCTTTATCACCTGATGAGGGAACCAGAAAAAGATCAGCAGCTGTATTATAAGGAAGAATGGAGCCATTTGCGTAACCTGGACCTTCAGAAGATCAGTTTTACCAACAACCGGAAAGAGCCTGAGTTTGTAGAAGAACTATCCTTCAGGGGGGAAAGATTGGCCTCAAAGGCGGGAAACAGGATACTGCTTCCGCTGCATCTTTTTTCTCCCTTTACCTACAACCTGCCCAATAATCCCAATCGTAATTTTCCCCTGGAAATTGCCAGAGGGAGAACCTATAAGGAAACCTTCGAATTTATACTCCCTGATGGCTTTGGAGTGGAGTCCCTTCCAGAAAATGCGAAGATTGAAAACCAATATGGGTTATTCAGTATTGAGATACAGCAGTTGGCTGATGAAGGGCAAAACAAAATTCAGGTACAGCGGAATTACGTGATTAACTCCGGAAAATGGACTTCAGAATCCTACATCGAATACAGGGAATTCATGAATAAGATCAATGCTCTCGCCAATCAGAAAGCAGTTTTAGTAAAATCAAGTTAAATATACATCAGCAATGAAAAGAATAGCATTATTTCTCCTTCTGTTAACCGCAATCGGCGGGTTACAAGCTCAGACCTTCAGATATGGGAAAGTGTCAAAAGACGAGGTTCTGGAAAAGGTACATCCATTAGATAAGGAAGCCAATGCTGCTGTTCTCTTCAGAGAATACAGTGTTTCCTATGAATATAATTCCAGTTCAGGATTTGTCCTCGTTACCTGGGTTCATGAGAGGATAAAGATATATAACAAGGATGGCTTTGATTGGGCCAACAAGAGTATTTATGTTTATAAAAACAACTCCAGTAAGGAGGAGGTTACAAATATAAAAGGGATCACCTACAACCTTGTTAACGGAAAGGTTGAGGAGGAAAAGCTGAGGAATAACGGAATATTCGAGGAGGAGGTTAATAAATACCGCAATAAAACTACCCTCACCATGCCAGCGGTAAAGGAGGGGAGTGTTGTAGAATATGAATATGTGATCCGGTCTCCTTTCCTTACCTCTATTGATGAGATACAGCTTCAGTATACCATCCCGATCAATCAGCTGGAGGTAAGTGTGTCTATTCCCGAATATCTCAGTTTTAGGAAACACTTCAACCTGAAATCCGGTTTGGATTTTCCGTTTACAGAATCCAGAAAAAACCATACTTACAGGATCACCTATGAAGAGACCGGTGGGTTGCTGCTACAGAGTAAGAAATTTACTGAAGATGTCACCACTATTCTCAACAATTATGAGTGGAAAAAAGCGAATATTCCTGCATTAAAGGAAGAAAATTACATAGATCACCTTCAGAACTATGCGGCATCCCTGAAGTGGGAGCTCCAGTTTACCAAATTCCCCAATCAGATCATTGAAAATTACGCCCAAACCTGGGAAGGGGTGACCAGAACCATTTTCTGGGACGAGGGATATGAAGCAGAATTAAACCGTACCGGATTTTTTGAAGATGAGCTTGCCCCGCTTCTCAAAGACCTGAATTCTCCTGAAGAAAAAATTACCAGCATTTTCAACTTTGTGAAGGAAAGGGTAAAATGGAATGGGTTTTTTGGATATCTCCCGGAAAAAGGAACCAGGTCTGCCTATAATGATGGGGAAGGAAATGTTGGAGATATCAACACCATGCTGACTGCCATGTTAAAGTACGCCGGGTTAAAGGCTTATCCTGTACTGGTAAGCTCAAAAAGCAACGGAATCCCTGTTTTTCCTACCCGCCAAGGATTTGATTATGTAATATCAGCGGTCGAGCTACCGGGGCAGTTATTGTTTCTTGATGCTACCGACCCATATTCCGCGGTTAATGATCTTCCACAAAGGGCAAGGAACTGGCAGGGACGGCTTATAGTTGATAAAGAGAATTCCACCTGGGTAAACCTTATGCCAACGGAGAAATCGAAACAGCAGAATACAATAAACCTAAAATTTGGAGAAGATTTTGCGCTTGAAGGAAAGCAGCGGTCGGTATATAACGGTCTGTATGCCAAAAGATATCGCGACAGTTATCTTGGAGTAAGTGAGGAAAGCAGGCTTCAGAACCTTGAGAAGGGCAAAGGGAACATTGATATCCTTAACCTGAAAACAGAAAACGAGAAGCTGATAGGAACCGACGTGGAGCAGGTCTATGATTTTCAGCTGCAAAATGCCATGGAGGCTATTAATGAAAGGATTTATCTGAAACCTCTCCTCTTTGAAGCGGTTGATGAAAATCCTTTTAAGGCAGATAGCAGGAAATACCCGGTTTTCTTCGATTTCCCTTCAGTTCACCAGACAACGGTCAACATACTTGTCCCAGCAGGCTACGAGGTGGAAACTCTTCCGGAAAGTCTGGTAGTTGAATTGAATTCAGGGGCGGGAACCTTTACTTTTCTGGTAAACCAGAATGGTAAGTTTCTGAGAGTGGATTCGGTCCTGGAAATAAATAATATTGCTTATACTCCAGAAGATTATAAAGCTCTGCAGGATTTCTACAACAAGATGGTTGACAAACACGCAGAGGCAATAGTTTTCAAAAAATCGTAATTGTGAATAGGAGTTTTTGATTTCTGTAGATACAACTTCCCTTTCAAAAATTTTTATAAATGAAAAGATTCAGTATAGTTCTGGCTTTCCTTATTTTATCCTTAGGAGCCCAGGCGCAGAAGTTTAAATATGGAAAAGTTTCAAAAGAAGAGGTGCTGGAAACTTCCCATCCTCTGGATAAAGACGCAGATGCAGCTATTCTCTTTAAGTCAAGGAAAACGACTTTTGAATTTCAGGATGGGTTCGAATTTTTAGTAATTACAGAGGTACATGAGAGAATAAAAATCTATTCAACAGATGGTTTTGACTGGGCTACCAAAGAAATTATACTCTATAAGGACGGTAATGATTCAGAAAGGATCGAAGATCTGGAAGGGGTAACCTATAATATTCAGAATGGAAAACTGGTGGAGGAAAACCTGGAAGAGAATGGGATTTTTGAGGAGAAGCTGAACGGCTATAACACCAAGAGATCGTTCACCATGCCTGCCGTTGCAGAAGGGAGTGTCATTGAATATAAATATACCACAAAATCGCCATTCTGGACTGTCATTGATAAGGTGAAGCTTCAGGAAACCATTCCAGTCAACAAAATTGATGTCTCAGTGGCAATCCCTGCCTTTTTAGGTTATAAACTTCATTTCAACCCGAAATCTCCAATTGTCTTTGATGTAGAAAATAGTGCCAAAAAGGCCTGGGCCAGAGTAAAGCATTCTGAAGTCAATCGTTCACCCATAGTTAGCGACAGGGAAAGCGAATTACATTACAATGAGAATGTATATTCCCTAAAAAAAGTAAATGTACCGGCGTTGAAACCGGAAGTGTTCGCAGGATACCTTCCAAGTCATGCTGCCAGCCTGGAAATGGAACTGCAATTTATCAGCTTTCCTGATACTCCTCTGAAAAATTATGCCCTTACCTGGGAGGGAGTAGCGAAAAGCATATTCCGCGAAGGAAAATATGCAGAGGAGCTGATGGACTACAGTTCTTACCTAGAAGATATAAAACTTTTGCTTGCCGATAAAAAAGGGCATGACGAAAGGGCAAGGGCAATTTACCAGTTTGTTAAAGAAAAGGCGAAATGGAATGGCAACTTTGGCTTCACGACTGAAAGAGGTATTCAGAAAGCTTACAAAGAGGGCGAAGGTAATGTTGGCGACATCAATATACTGTTGACTTCCATGATGAGGTTGGCGGGCCTTAATGCCAGCCCAGTTTTAATTAGTACAGAAAAAAATGGGCTACCTCTCTATCCCACCAGGAGCGGGTTCAACTATGTTATCTGTGCCGTGCAGATCCAAGGGGAGCAGTATCTTCTGGATGCCACCGAGAAAAATTCAGATTTCGGGGAACTTCCGTCGAGGGCCCGGAACTGGAGAGGCAGGCTGATTTTCGATGATGAAAGATCGGAATGGGTGGATCTAATGCCAAAGACCAAATCTTCCAATAAAACAGTTCTCTATCTTACCTTTGATGAAAATCTTGCCCTCTCCGGAAAAACTGTTAATGTTTTAGATGGTCTATATGCGAAATCCTACAGGGACAGATTTGCCGGGCTCGCGGAGGAATCTTACCTTCCAATCCTCGAAAAGGAAAAGCGAAATATTAAAATTAGCGATCTGCTGGTGGAGAATGAAGAAGAGATCGGGACTGAAATTCAGGAAACCTTCAGCTTTCAACTGAAGGATGAACTGGAAAAGATCGATGGCAGGATTTATTTTAAGCCATTGCTTTTTGAAACAATGGATGAAAATCCGTTCAAAGCTGAACAACGCACCCTGCCTATTTATTTCGATTTTCCGAAGGAGAATACTGCGCTGGTGAACATCAAGATTCCCGATGGCTTTACGGTGGAATCTGTTCCTGAAAGTATTGTTCTTAACTTTGGTGAAAATGATGGCAGTTATATGTTCCGGATTTCGCAGCAGGGGCAATATCTGAGGGTGGAATCCCAGCTCGAATGGACTAATCTGGCGTATACTCCCGAGGATTTTCCTAACCTAAAGGATTTTTACAGCAAGATAGTAGAAAAGAATTCGGAGGTAATTGTTCTAAAAAAAATATAAGCGATGGATCTTAAAAATTCACAGGCTGCAGTAGACGAATGGATCAAGTCCCACGGTGTTCGTTACTTCAATGAACTTACAAACATGGCTCAGCTCACCGAGGAAGTCGGGGAGGTGGCGAGGATAATTGCACGCCGCTATGGAGAGCAGAGCGAAAAGGAAAGCGACAAGAGCAAAGATCTGGGCGAAGAACTGGCCGATGTGGTGTTTGTGGTGCTGTGCCTTGCAAACCAGACAGGAATTGATCTGCAGAAAGCCTTCGATAAGAAGCTAGACCTGAAGACCAAAAGAGATCACGATCGGCATCAAAACAACGAAAAATTAAGATAATGGGAATACTGGAGAACTTTAAAAGCAAACAATACTGGATAGAAGTACTAAAACTGGGAGTCATCTTCTTTGTGCTTTTTATGGGCTTTTCGACCTTGATTGCACATTTTTCCAATGTGTTTTCCGGAAATTTTGCCGCCATTTATAAAGAGGAATGGGCAGATGGAAAATGGGTTGGGGATGTTGCCTTAAAAGGGATCATCAGCTTTGTGTATGCCATGTATATGGTGGGCCGTAGGATGAATTCAAAGGCGAACCTTCACAATTAGGACTCATGGATCTGCACTTATCCAAAGCCCCTGCAAGTCTTGCAGGAGAAATCTTCGTTACCGGATCCAAGAGTGAATCCAATCGGCTTCTCATCCTTCAGGCACTTTATCCTGAAATAAAGATCAAAAACCTGTCTGAAAGCGATGATACAGTCGCGCTGCAGAAGGGAATAGCTACCAATGAAGGCACGGTGGATATTCATCACGCCGGTACGGCTATGAGATTTTTGACGGCTTACTTTGCTTCGCAGGAGGGAAAGGATATCCTGTTAACGGGAAGCGATAGAATGATGGAGCGTCCCGTGAAGCTGTTGGTGGATGCCCTTAGAAGTCTAGGTGCTGATATAGAATATGCAGCAGTTGAGGGATTTCCGCCCCTGCGTATCAGGGGGAAAAGACTTCAGCAGCACAAGGTGGTTCTCAAGGCGAATGTAAGCAGCCAATATATTTCAGCCCTTATGCTTGTTGCACCTTCTCTCCCGAATGGCCTTGAAATTACTCTGGAAGGACAAGTTACATCAACGCCATATATCCTAATGACCCTGGCCCTTTTGAAGAAAGCAGGAATATCAGGCAGTTTTATTAAACAGAAAATTGTAATTCCTCCTAAATCAGATCGGGAATCCGTGGTTATTACGGTGGAATCCGACTGGAGTTCGGCTTCCTATTTTTACAGTCTGACGGCCCTAAGCACCTCGGCAGACATACAGCTTTCGAGCTATAAGCGCCAAAGCAACCAGGGCGATGCAGTGGTAGCTGAAATTTATAAACAGCTGGGTGTAGAGACGGAATATAAGGGAGACAGCATCAGGCTTCGAAAGTTTGCGGTAAAGAAACCAAAGTCCCTGAACCTGGACCTTTCAGACAGCCCGGATATTGCCCAAACAATTGTGGTCACCTGTTTCGGTTTAGGTATAGCCTGTGAACTAAAAGGCCTGCATACCCTGAAGATAAAGGAAACCGACAGACTGGAAGCCTTAAAGGCCGAACTGGGAAAACTTGGCGCCAGGGTAGAGATCACTTCCGACAGCCTCCGGCTAAAAGCCTCCACTGAGATAAAGGAAAACATCTGCATTAAAACCTATAATGACCACAGGATGGCGATGGCCTTTGCCCCGCTCGCGCTGCGGGTTCCGTTAAGAATTGCCGATGCGGAGGTAGTTTCAAAATCGTATCCAAAGTTCTGGGAAGACCTTCAGCATTTAGGAATTTTCAGCAAACAAGTCTAGTAGCAGCCATTTCTGTAAATAAACCCCGTTTTCCTTGACAAGGCCTGTTTTGAGGTCGTATATTTGCAGCCTTTAAAAATCTATCATATGGGAATGAAACTATCACACTTCAATTTTGATCTTCCGCCCGAATTACTGGCCGAATATCCTGCAGAAAACAGGGATGAGGCCCGTCTTATGGTTCTAAACCGGAAAGAGCAGACAATTGAGCACAAGCAGTTCAAGGATCTAATCGATTATTTTGAGCCGCACGACGTTATGGTATTGAACAATACCAAGGTTTTTCCGGCCCGTCTATACGGAAACAAGGAAAAGACTGGTGCCCGAATTGAAGTGTTCCTATTAAGGGAATTGAATTCCGAAACCCGCCTTTGGGATGTGCTGGTAGACCCGGCCCGAAAGATCAGGATCGGAAACAAGCTCTACTTCGGGGAAGATGAAAGCCTTGTGGCAGAGGTAATAGACAACACCACCTCCCGAGGAAGAACCCTGCGTTTTCTTTACGACGGCTCTTATGAGGAATTCCGGAATAAACTTACAGAGCTGGGAGAAACTCCCCTTCCGAAATATATTAAAAGAGAAGTGCAGCCTGAAGACCAGGAGCGCTATCAGACTATCTACGCAAAAACCGAAGGTGCTGTTGCAGCTCCTACTGCCGGACTCCATTTTTCGAAACACCTGCTGAAAAGGCTGGAGATAAAAGGAGTTGACTTTGCTGAGGTGACCTTACACGTGGGGCTTGGAACCTTCAGCCCGGTTGAGGTAGAGGACCTTTCCAAACACAAGATGGATAGCGAAGAGGCCTACGTTGATAAAGCCGCCGTTGATACCATCAACAAAGCGATAGGAGAGAGAAGACGTATCTGTGCAGTGGGTACTACTGTAATGAGAACCCTTGAAAGTTCTGTATCGTCTAACAAGACCTTGAACGAATTTTCAGGATGGACCAACAAATTCATTTTTCCTCCTTACGATTTTAGTGTAGCCAACTGCATGATCACCAACTTCCATACTCCAAAATCAACCCTGTTGATGATGGTTTCTGCCTTTACAGGGCATGATTTTATGAAAAAGGCTTATGCCGAGGCGGTTAAGGAAAAATATAAGTTCTATACCTATGGTGATGCAATGCTGATCCTTTAAACAGCATTGTTTCATATTGTTTAGCCACGAATTCACGAATATATATTTATATTTTATATTCTGAATTCGTGGCTAACTTTTTGATATACGGGGGAATATCGGAATAAAATAAATACTTTTGCAGCGTGAAAAATGACAAGAAAGATATTCGGGCACTGACCAAGCAGCAACTGCAGGACTTCTTCGTATCCCAGGGAGATCAGTCCTTCAGAGGGTCTCAGGTATACGAGTGGCTTTGGAAAAAGGGCGCATACTCCTTTGAGGAGATGACCAATATTTCAAAGGACACCCGCCAGATGCTTCAGGATAACTTTGTCATCAATCACATCAGGGTAGACCAGATGCAGCGCAGCAGCGACGGAACCATCAAGAATGCTGTAAAGCTTCACGACGACCTTACCGTTGAATCTGTACTTATTCCCACCAAAACAAGGACTACTGCCTGTGTGTCATCACAGGTGGGCTGCAGCCTTAACTGCTCCTTCTGTGCAACCGCCAAACTGAAGCGGATGCGAAACCTGAATCCCGACGAGATCTACGATCAGGTGCTTGCGATAGATAATGAGAGCCGGTTATATTTTGACAGGCCACTTTCCAACATTGTATTTATGGGGATGGGCGAGCCATTGATGAACTATCCCAACGTTATTGAAGCCATCCGTAAGATCACCTCTCCTGAAGGTTTGGGGATGTCTTCAAAGCGTATTACCGTTTCTACTTCGGGGGTTCCCAAAATGATCAAGAAACTGGCCGATGAAGACCTGAAAGTCAAATTGGCTGTATCCCTGCACTCCGCCATAGATGAGGTACGTACTTCCATAATGCCCTTTAACGCTACTTTTCCTCTGAAGGATGTGCGGGAGGCACTGGAATACTGGTATGCCAAAACCAAGAGCCGTATCACCTTTGAATATGTTGTCTGGAAGAACATCAACGACAGCCAGCGTGATATAGATGCCCTGGTGAAGTTCTGCAAATATGTTCCCTGTAAGGTCAATCTTATAGAATACAATCCCATTGGTGATGATTTCTTTATGCAGGCCTCAGAGGATACGACAAATCGCTACGTTCGCAGCCTTGAAATGAACGGAATCACCGTTACCGTTAGGCGTTCCCGAGGGAAGGATATAGATGCGGCCTGCGGGCAGCTGGCTAACAAAGCCTAACGGGAAAATTCCTTTCTGGAAAATAGAGCTAAGGGCCTCCTATCCCAAGAAAAGCAGGTGGGAAGTATTCCAAACTTTTCTATCTTAGCTCCCTTAATGAAGATAATCTCCAAAATAAAGCTTCCGATAGAGCAAGAGATGGAACTTTTCGAAAAAAAGTTCACTCAGGCCATGTCTTCACAGGTGGCTTTGCTCAACAGGATCACTCATTATATCGTCAACCGGAAAGGAAAACAGATGCGACCCATGTTCGTATTCCTGGTTTCCAAAATGGTCTCAGAGGGACTGGTAAATGAACGCACTTACAGGGGAGCTGCCGTCATTGAACTTATCCACACCGCCACCCTTGTCCATGACGACGTGGTAGACGATTCCAACAGAAGGCGGGGGTTCTTTTCAATCAATGCCCTGTGGAAAAACAAGATCGCAGTTCTGGTGGGAGATTATCTGCTCTCCAAAGGGCTTCTACTCTCCATAGACAACAATGATTTCGACCTGCTGAAGATCATTTCGGTAGCTGTAAGGGAAATGAGTGAAGGCGAGCTGCTTCAAATTGAAAAGGCCAGAAGGCTTGACATCACTGAAGATATCTATTACGAGATCATCCGACAGAAGACCGCCACTCTTATTGCAGCCTGCTGCAGCCTTGGAGCAGCTTCAGTAAAACCTGATTCCGAAGAGGTGGAAAGAATGCGCAGATTTGGAGAACTTATCGGAATGGCTTTTCAAATTAAAGACGACCTGTTCGATTACGGGGAAGAGGAGATTGGCAAACCTACAGGAATTGATATCAAGGAGCAGAAAATGACACTTCCTCTAATCCACGTACTCAACAACATTTCCAAGAGCGAAAAGGCCTGGGTGATCAACTCTATCAAGAATCACAACAAGGACAAAAAGCGGGTGCGGGAGGTGATTTCCTTCGTTAAGGAAAAGAACGGACTCGATTATGCGGTTGCCAAGATGAAGGAATTCCAGCAGGACGCCCTGCAGCTGCTGGAAGTTTATCCGCCATCGCCCTACAAGGAATCTTTGGAATTGATGGTGAATTACGTGATTGAAAGGAAAAAGTAAGGAAAGAAAAAGGCGTTCTCCTGAGAGCTTTAACCCTATTTCCCACGCTTCCCAATCCCTCCAAAAATCTTACATCTCAAAAATCTTCAACTTTTTTTACCGTCTCAGGCAACCTTTTGTAACTTTCATTCGTCTTTATAAATAGAAGGTTCAAACAACAGCTTTGTGAAAGTCATTCCACTTTTCAAGAATAGAGGTCAGCTCATTGCCAAGGCAGTGAAGCAGGACCGTCGGGCTCAGCAGCAGTTGTTCGAACAGTTTTCGCCAAAGATGCTGGGCGTTTGCAGGATGTACATCAAGGACCTGCAGCACGCCGAAGATGTAATGCTGGGTGGATTCTTTAAGGCCTTCTCTCACCTTTCAGCCTTTGAGGACAAGGGAAGTTTTGAAGGATGGCTTCGGAAGATCATGGTAAGGGAGTCGATTTCCTTTCTTCGAACGCAGAAGAAAGTGGAGTTTTCTGAAGACCTGCCTGCCGGAAATTTGGAAAGCCTCAACGCTATCCAGGTAAACATCGATGTTGAGCATATTCAGCGGCTTATAGATGAACTTCCTGAAGGCTATCGGATTGTATTCGTGATGTATGCCATCGAAGGTTACAAACATCGGGAAATCGCAGAACTGCTGAAGATAGATGAAGGAACATCTAAATCCCAGCTGTTCAAGGCGAGAAAGATGCTGCAGGAGCAGCTGAAAACATTTAAAAAGACGAATTATGTCACGACTTGATTTTGAAAAACAGTTTGCGCGGCAACTGAAGGACCGCGAGCTGGAGCCTTCCATCGAAAGCTGGGAGAAGCTGCAGGGGAGGCTGGAGCTTAAGCAGAAGAAAAATTCGCCCCTGTTCTGGTGGATTGGAATGGCTGCTTCCATAGTGGGTACTATTTTTATCCTGAATTTTGCCTTCAACAGTCCGCAGGTAGAAAATACAACTAGAATTGTTGATGTCGAGATTGATGAAAAGCAGGATAAAATGGAACCTCATAACAGTTCAATCCCGCAGGTTGCATCACAGGAAAGTGAAGAAGCAGCTAAGGTCGACAATCAATCAGGGCCTATAGAAGATCCAGTTTCTGACAGTACCCTCCCTGAAGCTGATTCAAAAGAAAGTATGGCAGCTTCTCAAACAACTTCAGAAAGTACAGGTTTAGGAAAAAATGTAGCAATTGCGGCAGCTACTGAAGATGATT
>CBFGYW010000017.1:0-12926 GCA_965653085.1 uncultured Salinimicrobium sp. | reverse complement strand
TTCCATTCCGGAGAATGTGGAGAGAAAAAAGGAATTCCTTACTAACGAGGTTTTCAACAGATACCATTCAGAGACCGATATGATGCGCTACATCAAAAGACTGGAGCGCAAGGACCTTTCGCTGAACCACTCCATGATCTCCCTGGGATCCTGTACTATGAAACTGAATGCAGCTGCGGAAATGCTTCCGCTAAGCTATCCACAGTGGGGAAATATCCATCCTTTCGTTCCTGTTGAGCAGGCAGAGGGGTACCAGATCGCCCTGAAAAGACTGGAGGACCAGCTTACAGAGATCACCGGATTTGCAGCTACTTCCCTTCAGCCCAACTCGGGTGCGCAGGGGGAATACGCCGGGTTGATGGTTATCAGGGCATACCACGAATCCAGAGGCGAGGGCCACAGGAATATCTGTCTTATCCCTTCTTCTGCCCACGGAACCAATCCTGCTTCTGCTGTAATGGCGGGGATGCAGGTGGTGGTAACTAAATCCACTCCTGAAGGAAACATCGATGTGGAAGATCTAAGAGAAAAAGCAATCAAGCACAAAGACAATCTTTCCTGTTTGATGGTTACTTATCCATCCACTCATGGGGTATTTGAATCTGCCATCAGGGAGATCACAAAACTTATCCACGATAACGGAGGGCAGGTTTATATGGATGGAGCCAATATGAACGCCCAGGTAGGATTGACCAACCCTGGAAATATTGGAGCAGACGTATGCCACCTGAACCTGCATAAGACCTTCGCCATTCCTCACGGAGGAGGAGGCCCGGGAGTAGGACCTATCTGTGTTGCAAAACAGCTGGTGCCATTCCTTCCAGGAAGTCCGGTTATTAAAACCGGAGGCAAGGAAGCCATTTCAGCCATTTCAGCAGCTCCATGGGGTTCTGCCCTGGTATGCCTTATTTCCTATGGCTATATCACAATGCTGGGTAGCGAAGGCCTTAGAAAATCTACTGAATACGCCATCCTGAATGCCAATTACATCAAGGCCCGACTGGAGGAGCACTATAAAACCCTATACAGTGGAGAACGCGGACGCGCTGCTCACGAGATGATCGTTGACTGCCGACCTTTTAAAGCAAGAGGCATTGAGGTTACTGATATTGCAAAAAGGTTAATAGACTATGGCTTCCACGCCCCTACGGTTTCTTTCCCTGTGGCCGGAACCTTAATGATCGAACCCACTGAAAGTGAAAGCAAAGCAGAACTCGACAGGTTCTGTGATGCCATGATCTCGATCAGACAGGAGATCAATGAAGCTACTGAAGAGGAACCCAACAATGTTCTGAAGAATTCACCTCATACTCTGTCAATGCTAACCTCAGATGAATGGAACTTCCCTTACAACAGGGAAAAGGCAGCCTATCCTTTGGAATATCTTAGAGATAACAAATTCTGGGCTTCAGTAAGAAGAGTGGATGACGCCTATGGAGACAGGAACCTAATCTGTACCTGCGACCCCATTGAGGCTTACGCTTAAATATTTATAAATCCAAAAGAAGCCGAAGAACATATCTTCGGCTTTTTTATTTTCCTCAGTTTTAACCTTCACTTAACATATCCTCGAAATTAAAAGGTAATTTTCATCATCTAATAATACATCAGCCTTCCTCCTGATGATTTTATAATTCTCAAATTTTAATTCAGAATATGTTATTTTTCCGAAGTTGTATTTATTAATTTTGAATTGTTTACCCCCAACGAATACGAGTATGAATATCAAAATAACCGGTGTGGGAAGTTTTATTCCCGAGAAAATTGAAAGGAATTCTGATTTCGAAGAACACAGGTTTCTCAATGAGGATGGCACAGCTTTCAATCAGCCTAATGCTGTAATTATAGAAAAGTTCGAAGCCATTACGGGAATTCGGGAACGCAGATACCTTGATGATGACCTTACCAATTCCGATATTGCATATTTCGCTTCAGAAAGAGCCATTGAAGACGCAGGAATAGACCCGGAGGAACTGGATTATATCATAGTTGCCCACAATTACGGGGATGTGCGTCACGAGGGAATGCAGAGCGATACCGTACCCAGCATCGCCTCGCGGGTAAAACAGAAACTGAAAATCAAGAATCCTCACTGTGTAGCCTTTGATGTTCTTTTTGGCTGCCCCGGATGGATCCAGGCAGTGATCCAGGCAAATGCATTCATGAGGGCCGGAATGGCTAAAAAATGTCTGGTAGTGGGTTCTGAAACCCTTTCAAGGGTTATAGACCCCCACGACCGCGATTCCATGATCTACTCTGATGGCGCGGGAGCCACCATTCTTGAGGCCACAGAAGAAGAGGGAGGCATACTGGCCTTTGAAGCTGCCACCTTTGCAGTGGAGGAAGCTAATTTCATCTATTTCGGACCTTCGTACAACAAAGACCGAACAGACGAAAGGCGCTACATCAAAATGCACGGGCGCAAGATCTATGAATTTGCTCTGAACCAGGTTCCTCAAGCCATGAAGGCCTGTCTTGAAAAAAGTGGAGTCTCCATTTCTGAAGTAAAAAAAATCCTGATCCACCAGGCCAACGAGAAAATGGACGAAGCCATCATCAACCGGTTCTATCGGCTGTTTGGGCAGCCAGCCCCAGAACATATTATGCCTATGAGCATCCACGAGCTGGGAAATAGCAGCGTCGCCACGGTCCCTACTCTTCTGGACCTTGTCCTGAAAGGAAAACTGGAAGACCAGAAACTTGAAAAGGGAGATACAATAATTTTAGCCAGCGTAGGCGCCGGAATGAATATAAACGCCATAGTATATAAACTTTAGGAATGTACGAAGGCAGCTTTCCCAACAAACGCTACAGACATACCCTGGAATTTCTTCAAGAACACGTACCCGCCCCCGCCACTATTCTGGACCTGGGAGTGAGGAATCCATTTTCAGAGATCATGGAAAAAGCAGGCTACACCGTAGCCAATACCAGTGGGGAAGACCTTGACCTCGACACCCGAATGGTTTCTGGCACTGAGGCTGAGGTGGTAACAGCTTTTGAGATTTTCGAACATCTTATCGCTCCTTTTAATGTACTTAAGGAGATGAAATCAAAAAAACTTGTCGCCAGTATCCCCCTTAGGCTCTGGTTCTCTCCGGCCTACAGAAGCAGGACTGATCTCTGGGACCGACATTTTCACGAATTCGAGGACTGGCAGTTTGACTGGCTGCTCGAGAAGGCCGGATGGAAGATTAAAGCCCGGCATAAATGGACCAACCCGGTAAATAGAGTCGGAATTCGTCCCCTGCTAAGAAGGTTCACTCCGCGCTACTATATAATCTATGCCGAGCGGCAATAGCTCCTGCCATCCAAAAAATCCATTCAAAAAGACCATTGAATTTTGCAGTCCTGCTTATAATTTTTTAGTTTCTTAACTGAAAAAGCTGCGGAAGTAAATCGTTAAGTCTTAAAGATTTGGGTAAATTTTATTAGCGTTAAGAATAAAATTTGCTATCTTAGAATGTCGGAGCCCATTCCCTATACCGCTCCTCACCCCCAGGCCGGTCCTCCCCCAGCCTTTTTTCCTCAGGGAATTTAACATCAGGAGTAGCCATGAGACCTCAAACTTTTAAAGTGGAGCAACAGTCAGATTCAGAAAATGTTCATCAGCTTATTACGGAAACGGTTCCGATGTTCTTCTTTGTTTACGATATACCCACCAGCCGGGTGGAATACATTAGTTCCCAATTCCTCGAATATGTTACGGTAGAACCTGAATTCCTGGAGCTCAGTCCGCATAAGCAGTTGGAATATATTATTTCAGAAGAAGACAAACATAAATTTCATCAGTTCTTTGAAGACCTTTCCAAAGAAAACCGTTACAAGGCTTCGGTGGAGCTTCGCACTCCAAAAGATAAAGCCGGAATAGAATGGATAGAGATCAACACCTTCAAGGCTTCAAAAAAATCTACCAAGGCCAGAAAAGTCATTGGGCATATCCTGGACATCAGTTTCAGGAAAAAACAGAATGAGATCCTGAACAGGGAAAACGAACGCCTGGAGAACTTTATTAATATGATGGCCCACGACCTCAAGGCTCCTCTTGCAAACCTCAGTCTGGTGGTGGACCTGCTGAAAGAAACAATGGATCCCGCAGAGTCACATAAGTACAGTAAGTATCTAGACATCCTTCAGGCAACAACCAAAGATTCGGGAGAACTTATCACCAAGTTATTGCATTTTGCCACCCTGAAAGGAGAGGCATCAAAACTGGACCTCCACCTGCACGACCTCAGGAAAGTAGTGAAGATGACAGTTGAGGCCGAGCAGACAAGGCTTACGGAAAAAGGCATAAAAGTGGAATTTGAATTTCCCGACTATGCGATCGAAGCTCTGCTGGACATTACCTTATTCAAGCAGGTATTGTCAAATTTACTGGGGAATGCCATTAAATTTACCCCTAAGGGTGGAGAGATCCATTTCAGTTCAGGTTATACCGATGATGACCATATAACCTTATGTATTAGGGATAGCGGAATTGGAATTCCTGAAAAATATGTTCCTACTCTTTTTAAAAATACTGCTATCATAAAGAGAGATGGGCTCGATGGCGAAAAATCAACGGGGCTGGGTCTGTACATCTGCCTGCAGATCATGAGGATCCACAGAGGCCGCATAAGTGTGGCCAGTAGGGAAAACGAGGGGACCACTTTTATCCTTCATCTGCCTATTCCCGGTTCCTCCGCTGCTTATCTCTAAAAGCTCCAAAAAGGTGTCTTCCTTCTCAACCTATCAAGGATGGAAAGAGTACTACCGCGGTATTATTTGATTATTGAATAAAATACATCTAACTGAGGAAAAACATACATTTTTCGTATTCCAGGTGTATGTTATGTCTATGTTATGTCTATGTCATTCGTATGAAATCTATAAAAGAGGTCAAGGGGAAGAACAGGGACTCCACCTTTAAATTGTGTCAACTTAGTTGTACTTTAGCTGAATACAAACAGGCTTTCTTGAAAATAGACATTATCATCCCCGCCCATAACGAAGCAGCTTTAATTGGAAAGACCCTGGAGTCTCTGGTTTCACAGACGCTGCTACCAAGGGAGCTCATCGTAGTTGATGACAATTCGAGTGACGGAACCGCCGCTGTTGTAGAAGAATTCTCTGCCAGGTTCCCCTTTGTCAGGTTGATTAAAAACACCTCCACCGCTTCCCATCTTCCGGGGAGCAAGGTGATCAATGCCTTCCATAAAGGCTACGAGCACCTGAAAAAGGACTATGAGATGATCTGTAAATTTGATGCCGACCTTATTTTTCCGAAAAACTATCTGGAGAAGATAGTAGGGCACTTTAATTCTGATCCTAAAATCGGAATGGCTGGAGGGTTCTGCCAGATTAGCAGAAATGGGGAATGGGTTCTGGAAAACCTAACCGATAAAGATCACCTGCGTGGGGCTCTAAAAGCCTACCGGAAGGAGTGCTTCCTGGAAATAGGAAAACTTAAGCCTTCCATGGGCTGGGATACTGTTGATGAGTTGCTGGCCCAGTATCACGGCTGGAAGATAAGGACAGATGAATCCCTGATGGTAAAACACCTGAAGCCAACCGGAATGACCTATGGAAAAGAGGCCAAACTGAGGCAGGGGGAAGCTTTTTATAAACTCCATTACGGGCTGCCCATCACGCTCATCGCTTCAGCCAAGCTTGCATATAACAAGAAGAAGCCGGGAATGTTTCTGGATTACCTTCAGGGTTATTTTAACGCCCGATCCCGACGGCTCCCTTACCTGGTATCCGAAAAAGAAGGAGCCTTCATAAGAAGGCTCCGGTACAAGAAAATGCTGTCTAAACTATTCTGATCATTTTTCAATGACCATTTCCAATGGTCTTCCGGTAGAGCCGCTGGGGAAAGGAATTCCCAGCAAAGCAGAGATCGTGGGGGCTATATCTACAATTTCGGTACGCTCGAGGCTGCTGCCGCGTTTAATTCCATTTCCGTAGAAGATCAAAGGTGCGTGGGTGTCGTAGTTATGTCCGCTTCCGTGGGTGGAGCCGGTGGGGGAATATGAAATTACAGAGGGGTCAAGGACGAAAATGACATCCCCGCTTCTCTTCTGGTGATAGCCGTGATCTATTAGCTCGGCCATTCCTGAACTGTATGTGGTTCCCTCAAGCTGGCTGCGGGTAAAGGTCATATTGATCTTGTCGACCTGCAGGGCAAAGTGAGCTATTGCATCTTCCAGCTCCTCAGCATCAATATCTTTCTCAGCGAGAACATCGTAATCGAAGAATATCTGGTCGTTGGAAATATTTAGAATTACCTCAGCAGTCCCGAATTCCTTAGCTACAAATTCTCCCAGGGCAGCCTCGAATGTATTGTCAACAAAATATCCCGAAGGTATACCCTGGGACTCCAGATATGCCGGTACGTGCACACCCCCATGATCGGAGGTTAAAAACAAGGTATAATTGCCTTTTCCTACCTTTGCATCCAGTGCTTTGATCAACCTTGCCAGCTCCTGGTCCAGTCGCAGGTAGGTATCCTCAACTTCCAGGGAATTCACGCCAAAGTTGTGCCCCACATAATCGGTGGAGGAATAGCTCACGGTAAGGAAATCTGTTATCTCATCCTTTCCAAGCCCTTCCCCATCTATTGCTGCTAAGGCAAAATCGGTTGTGAGACTGTTTCCGAAAGGCGTGGACTTAATGATGTCGTACCCGCCGTTCTTTTCCCCCAGCTTTTTCAGGTCATAAGGGAAGGTCGCCTTGTCTTTGCCTTTGAACCCTCCTTCATAAGTATTCTCGTCGCCACCGCTTTCAGTATAAGACTTAATATCGTACAGGGGATTCCAGGTTTTCATATAAGACTCCGCCTTGTCTGAGGCATTGAAATCCTGCACCCACTTAGGGAGTTCCTGCATATAGAAACTGCTGGTGATCCATTTGCCCTCGTCCCGGCCGTGGAACCAGTAGGCTCCATTGGCGGTATGTCCGGCAGGTAGGATGGATCCCCTGTCCTTTAAGGCAACCCCTATTGTTTTGCCTCTCATCTGCGTATGCAGCCTGTTTTCATCGGCAACACTGGTGGTAAGCATACGGTGCGGGGACATTTTTCCTGCAGATGAGGTAGTGCCTACTGGGTCCACAGTGTCATCGCCCGCGCAGTAAACAGATTTCCGTTCGAATTTATTGAACCAGTTATTGGAAATAATGCCATGGGTTTCGGGAGCCGCACCAGTATATACCGATGCGTGCCCCGGCCCGGTATAGGTGGGAACGTAATTGAAGTGATTGTTCTTGAGATGAAAACCTTCCCTTATCAATTTCTTGAAACCGTCGTTCCCATATCGGGGCCAGAATCGGGTGATATAGTCAAATCTCATCTGGTCGACCACTACCCCAACCACTAGTCTGGGAGATGCAAAAATCTTGTCTTCTGAAGATGTATTTCCCTGAGCATCTTGGGCCAAAAGTGAAACGGAAGCCAGAAGAAAAACGAATAAGGGTAATATTTTTCTCATTGTATTAAAAATCTTTTCCCCAAAAATACAATTATAATGAAGTTAAAGAAAATGAGCTTCTAAATACTTTGCTCAAAAAATTAGTATTTTAGCCGATACAAAAACACATAATGAGGTACCTGCATTCTATTGGACAATACATCCTGATGTTAAAGGGCGTCTTTGGACGAATGACCAAACGCTCGGTTTTGAAAAACCTGATTTTTAAAGAAATAGATGACCTCATTATTGGTTCGCTTGGAATTGTGTCTTTTATCTCCTTCTTCATCGGAGGGGTTGTAGCTATTCAGACTGCCCTCAACCTGAATAATCCATTGATACCAAAAACACTTATTGCGTTTGCAGCAAGACAGTCGGTCATCCTCGAATTTGCCCCTACCTTCATCTCCATCATTATGGCGGGTAAGGTGGGTTCCTATATTACATCCAGCCTGGGGTCCATGAGAGTAACTGAACAGATAGACGCACTGGAGGTAATGGGAATAAATTCGCTTAACTATCTTATCTTCCCGAAAATCATCGCGATGCTTACTTATCCTTTCGTCATTGCAATTTCGATGTTCCTCGGAATTTTTGGGGCCTATACTGCAGGAGTATTGGGAGGATTCGTTTCTTCAGATGATTTTATCACGGGACTCCAGGAAGATTTCAATGGGTTCCATTTAACCTATGCCTTCTTCAAAACCTTTCTGTTCGCCTTCATTCTGGCAACCATTCCGGCTTACCACGGATACTATATGCAGGGAGGAGCCCTGGAGGTGGGAAAAGCAAGTACCACTTCGTTTGTCTGGACCAGTGTGGTGATCATTATTACCAACTATATCGTAACCCAATTACTGCTTAGCTAATGATAGAAGTACAGAACATAGAGAAGGCTTTTGAAGGAGAGGAAATTCTGAAAGGCATAAGCACCACCTTCAGAAAGGGAAAGACGAACCTCATCATTGGGCAGTCTGGATCAGGAAAAACGGTTTTTCTGAAATGCCTGCTGGGGTTGTTCCGCCCGGAAAAAGGTAAGATCATATATGATGGAAAACCTTATTCAACTTTCACTCCGGAACAGCAGCGGGAATTAAGACAGGAAATAGGAATGGTTTTTCAGGGGGGGGCCCTCTTCGATTCAATGACGGTGGAGGAAAACGTGATGTTCCCATTAAGGATGTTCACCCGGAAAAAACCACGGGAAATGATGGAAAGGGTAAAACAGGTTCTGGACCGGGTAAACCTGGCAGAAGCCCAGCACCAGAAATTCCCTTCTGAAATTAGTGGAGGAATGCAGAAGAGGGTTTCCATAGCCCGGGCCATCGTGAACCGCCCCAAATACCTCTTCTGTGACGAACCAAACTCGGGATTGGATCCTCAGACGGCAACAGTGATAGATAATCTCATTCAGGAGATCACAAGGGAGAACGACATCACCACGGTGATTAATACCCACGACATGAATTCGGTTCTTGAGATTGGAGAGCAGATCATCTTCCTGAAAAACGGGAAACTCGAATGGGAAGGTACCAAGGATGAGATATTTAAGGCCGATAACAAGGAGCTGATTGATTTTGTTTACTCCTCCGATCTTTTCAGAAAAGTACAGAAGGCTCAGCTACAGGGGCTATAACCATTTCTACTTTACAGTTCTAACAACCAGGGTATCCAGAGATAACCTTACCTGAAGCCATTCATAAAGCTTCTTCCGTTCTGCTTCCTGACTGGAGGCTGAAAGGCTCTTGTTCCATTTGGCACTGAAGGTGGTAAGGGTATCTATTTTTTCAAAATTGGTGGTAATGCTGTTTGCATAACTTAGTTCCTCAAGGCCTTTATAGTTGATCCTGGCTTCCCTGCTCAAACGTTCGAATGGAATTCCAGCCCCTCTATATTTTGTTAGTTCCTCCTCCAATAGTCTTATTCGGGCGTCCCTATCCTCTACCACCTGCTGGTTTCGCACGTAAAGGTCCTCTAGGATACCTGCCTTTACCTCGCTTGTTAATTGAGCCGCATATTCCGGGTTCTGATCAGTCCCCTGGTGCACCCTTAGTACAGCATTTCTTAAATCGGGGGTTTCACTCAGTTCATTAACCCATTCCTGAATCTCTTTTTCAGGGACTCTTTTACCTATCAGGTAAACATCTATATATCCGGTTTTATAATCCTGTGTGCGCTTTACAATTTCAGCACCCTCGTATTGAATAACTTCCCGAACAAACTCTTCAGATTTTGTAAGAAATACCTGTTGTTCCAGAAGTTTTATAAAAAGAACCACACTAGGGATCATCACTAAAATTGCAATCCCAGTGGCTAGACGGGCAGTTCTCTTGCGGCGTTTACTGTTGGCGTATTTCACCATCGGGAAGCCCAACATCTTTGCTACTACAAAGGTTGATAAGGCAATAAACACTGAATTAATGGAAAACAGGTAAAATGCCCCACCGGCATATTCCCAATTCCCCATCGCCAATCCGTATCCCACTGTACAAAGTGGAGGCATAAGGGCAGTGGCAATAGCAACTCCCATTATCACACTTGCAATTGTACCTTTCTTTGTTTTTGCCACTATAAGGGCAAGACCGCCGAACATTGCTACAAGTACGTCCAGAATGGTGGGATAGGTTCTTGCTATCAGTTCTGGTGTTTCCTGTTTAATAGGGGAAATGGTGAAATAAAAATAAGCCGTTAATACACTGAGAATTACCATCACTCCCAGGTTTACAAGAGATCTTTTTAGAGTTTCTACATCGTTAATGGCAACAGAAAGGCCTACTCCAACAATAGGACCCATCAGGGGCGATATAAGCATCGCTCCTATTATCACCGCCGCGCTGCTAACATTTAAACCTATAGAGGCGACAAAGATCGAGAAAATGAGGATCCACGCATTGTGGCCCTTGAAGGAGATATCTTTCTTCACGTCTTCCACAGTGGCATCTCTGTCCGATCCCTGCCTGATATCCAAAAGCTCCTTGAAGAACAGCTTTATTTCAGAGCCGAGCCTTCTTCCCATGTCCGCGGTATCCCCCTCAGCAGGAACCTGTTTGTCTATGTTGGAATTCTCCTTCATATTTTATCCCAGATCATCTCCAAATTTCATTTGAACGGCCGTACGAATGCCTTTAATTTCCTGCTCCTTTGCCTTCGGAACCAGAAGCAGCACCTCCTCTTCATCAATTATTATGTAATCCTTTAGCCCGTCTACAACCACCACTTTGTTATTCTTGGTGCTGATCACATTCCCGGTTGCATCCAGTGCCAGTACCTTCGCATTGAGAATGGCATTGGCATTGGAATCCTTATCAACTTCATTGTAGACAGATCCCCAGGTTCCAAGGTCGTTCCAATCGAATGAAGCCTTAATGACATAGACATTCTCTTCCTTTTCCAGGATACCGTAATCTATAGAAATGTCTTCAGCCTTGGAATATTCACTGGCAATAAAGTTCAATTCTTCAGGCGTGTTATAGACTATATTCCCTGCGGAAAGGAGCTGGTCCATCTCGGGCAGGTTTCTGCTGAAGGAATGAAGGATATATGATATATTCCAAATAAAGATCCCCGCGTTCCACACGTAAGTACCTTCCCTAAGGAATTGCCGTGCAGTCTCGAAATCCGGTTTTTCCGTAAATTTAACCACCTGATGCAGGGATTCGCCCGCTTCCTCAAACTTAATATATCCGAATCCGGTGTTGGGAAAGCTGGGTTTTATCCCAAGGGTTATAATCCGCTCCTTCGTACGGCAGGCATCAAAAGCCAGGGCAATATCTCTGACAAAAGCGGCTTCATCCTCTATCCAGTGATCACTGGGTGCCATCACCATCACAGCATCCTTATTCCTTTTACCAATTTTGAGAGCTGCCAGTAGCACTGCAGGAGCAGTATTGCGCATGGCAGGCTCGAGGACGATCTGGTCCTGATGCACCTCAGGCAATTGTTCTCTGACTAAGGTTTCATATCTCTGGTTGGTGAGGATATATATATTTTCTGCAGGCACAAGTTTGTTGAGCCTCTTGAAAGTTGTCTGAATAAGGGTTTCTCCAGAACCCAGGAGGTCACGGAACTGTTTGGGATTGGCAGAAGTGCTCACAGGCCAGAATCTGGATCCTACGCCTCCTGCCATGAGTACTGCAAAATTGTCTTTATTCATCGTCCTGCTCATTTTAATTCGCTGTTTTTAGCAGCTCTACTTCTGCATTGGGCTGAAAAAGGTACACCTTCCCTGAGCTCACCTCCAGACATTCATACCTTTTAATGCGTCTGGGGCCTTTTTTGAAAACCTTTCCGTTATAAATTCTGAAGATGCTGCCCTGTGGAACTTCGAAAACATAATTCCTGTCATTAGGAGCGTCATATCTTTTCAGCACTACTGATAAATTTGCATCGGTATCGCTGCTGGCTTTTGGATTCTTGAAATGCTGCGCGATATAAGGCAAAACCTCTGCAGGAAAGATCTCCGGATTTATGAATGGTAGCATCAGGCGCTGAAAGGTAAGCTTCCACTCATACCCACGAGGCTTGATCGCTCTGCCGTACTGCTCGAAGGCCAGGAGATGTGCTATTTCATGAATTAAGGTCATCAGAAACCTGTATTTGTTGAGACTGGCATTGACTGTTATTGTGTGGACTCCGTTAGCCATCCTGCGATAATCCCCGTGCCTGGTCTTTCTTTCATTAACTATCTTCAGGTGGATGGAATGAGTCTCAATCAGTTTAAAAACCGGAGCAACGGCGTGATGGGGGATATATTTCTGTAAGATTTCCTGCATGCTTTAGGGTGTACTATTGGAGACCTGGAGGATCTTTCCATTGAAGAATTTATTGCCGGTAAGAGCAAAATCCCCGATGAACCTGGCCATTTCTGAAGGGGTGGTTGGAGCCTGATATCCAGGGAAGGCCTCCTGAAGCATTTCAGTCTGTACTGCACCCAGGGCAAGGACATTAAAGGAGGGACCATGATCCTTATATTCTTCCGCCAAAAGCTCTGTAAGAGTGATTACAGCCCCTTTACTGGAACTGTAGGCCGATAGTCCCGGGAATTTCATACTGCCCTGTATCCCGCCCATACTGCTCACGGTGACGACGTGGCTTTCGGGAAGCATCAGGGGTAAAAGCTTTTGGGTAAGCGCGGCAACAGCAAAAACATTTGTTCTGTATACCTTCTCGAAATCGTCCATAGAAACTTTCGCGAAAAGCTTGTTTACAATAGCACCGGCGTTGTGAATTAAAACATCCACCTGCTTCCAGTTTTCCTGAATATAATCTTTTACAAGGTTCAAATCGTCGGACAATGTTATATCACAGGAAAAGGTGTGAACATTTGAAAGCTGTAGTTTTTGTACCGCGTCAGTATTCCTGGTCAGTTCTAGAACATGGTGACCTGCCTCTGCAAAGTACCTTACACGCTCCAGGCCTATTTCACTACTCGTTCCGGTAACTACTATATTTTTCATTTACTTCATTGTTATTTCCCTT
>CBFGYW010000016.1:0-12965 GCA_965653085.1 uncultured Salinimicrobium sp. | reverse complement strand
ATTGAAATTTTAAAGGATGCTGATGCGACGGCAATTTATGGTTCCCGAGGCGCTAATGGGGTAATACTAATTACTACAAAAGATGGAATAGTTTCCAAGGAAGGGATTCAGATTGAAGCACAGGTTTATAGTGGTATAAGCGAAGTTTCCAATAAGATGGAGCTGCTAAACACAGATCAATATTTAAAATTAAGGAGAACTGCTTTTGAAAATGATGGTGTAGAACCAGAAGCAACAAATGCAGAAGATCTTGTTTTATGGGATCAGGAGCGTTATACGGACTGGCAGGAAAAGTTGTTTGGTGAAACCTCTAAAATTACAAATATTAATCTGGCGGCTTCCGGAGGGACCGCATCGACAATTTTTCGAATTGGAGGGTCCTACCACAAAGAGGGTAGTGTTTTTCCGGGAGATTTAACTTACGAAAAAGCGACAGGCTCATTCAGTCTTAGACATTCAGGCTATGACGAAAGGTTAATGATTAATTTTTCTTCAAATTATGGAATTAATAACAACAATTTATTTCATGGGGATAGTTTTATTCAAGACGCTTTGTTTCTACCACCAAATGCTCCGGCAATCTATAAAGAAGACGGCAGCCTAAACTGGGAAGACAACACGTGGGACAATCCATTTGCCTTGTTGATCAACAAGAGTACTTCAAGGGTGAGTAATCTCATTACGAACCTTGGAATCTCTTATAAGCTGTTTAAGGGGCTAATGTTAAAGGCAAGTGCAGGATACACGAGACTCACGAGCGATCAACTACGAAAGGTCCCGAAAAGTTCATTTCGCCCAGACATCAGACAATATCGGGAACATTCATCATCCAATATAAGTACCGAAAGAGTTTCTTGGATTGTAGAACCACAACTGGTTTACAGCACAACATTGGGAGATGGGAACCTGGATGGTCTTTTAGGTGTGACGTTTCAACAGAGCGAAAACCGGAATCGAGCCATGATTGGAACAGGATTCCCTTCTGAGTCTTTAATAGGAAATCTTGGGGCTGCTGAAGACGTCAGTGTTTTAAACAGCAGGAATACTGAATATAGGTATAACGCCGTTTTTGCAAGATTAGGTTATAATTGGAAACAAAAATATTTTATCAATCTTACTGGCAGAAGGGATGGTTCGTCCCGCTTTGGACCCAATAAAAGATTTGCCAATTTTGGGGCGGTAGGAGGGGCCTGGATATTTTCAGAAGAATCTTTTTTAACTAATGCACCACGCTTTTTGAGCTTTGGCAAGATAAGAGGAAGTTATGGAACGACAGGAAGTGATCAAATTCCGGATTATGGATATCTTGACACTTATGAAGCTACACCAGGACCAGGGGGATTATATCCTACACAATTAACAAATCCCTCTTACTCTTGGGAGGAAAATAAAAAGTTAGAAGCAGCCATTGAACTGGGATTTTTTCAGGATAAGATCAATTTAGGTGCAAGTTGGTACCGTAACCGATCATCCAATCAGCTCGTGGGATATCCTCTTCCATCAATAACAGGTTTTTCGTCTATCCAGGCGAATCTAGATGCCACTGTCCAAAATACGGGTTGGGAATTGGAACTTTCCACGTTAAATTTTCAGACTAAAAATTTCAAATGGCAAACCTTTTTCAACTTAACGATCCCGAGGAATAAGTTGATCAAATTCCCTGAAATAGAGGAAACAAGTTATGCTAATATTTACAAGGTTGATCACCCTCTTAATATTTCCCTGCTTTACCGATATCAAGGTATTAACTCCGAATCTGGCCTCTATACTATTGAAGATGTAAACGACGATGGGAGGTTAGATTATGAAGATCGTGTTATCATAAAAAACCTTGGCAGGAAATTCTTTGGAGGTTTAAGTAATAATCTTGCATTCAAAAATTTTTCTGTCAATTTCTTGTGGGAATTTGTCAAGCAGGATGCAGCGATACAATATTTTCCAAGCCCTGGTTCCATGGGAAACCAACCTCTTTATGTTTACGATGCAATGGAGGGAGGGGAAAGCTCTAGTGAAATACAAAAAGTTTCACAATCGTTCGAAGCTTCTTTGGCCTATTCTGATGCTTTTAAAACTAATCACTTTTACGGTGATGCTTCATTTTTAAGACTTAAGAACCTGTCCGTGCAATATAACATTCCGGATAAAATCAAAAACCAATTAGGGCTTAAAGAGGGAAAACTTTTTTTAAATGTCCATAACCTTTTTACCATAACCAATTATAAGGGATTAAATCCAGAATTTCCTGGAGGAGTTACTATTCCTCCCCTGCGAACCATTACAGGTGGTTTCCAGATGAATTTTTAAAACTTTAAAGATGAAAAAATATATACAAATACCGTATTTCATGATCATTCCACTCTGCTTTCTGTTCGTTGCTTGTGAAGATTATGTTGAAATAGGAGTACCGGACAATAGGATTGTTAGGGAAACTGTTTTTGAGGACGATGAAACTGCAGTTCGTGCTCTAAAAGGAATCTACAATGAATTGTTCAATGCCTCCTTTTCTGGAGGATGGCGTTCTTCAGTTACTGTTCTGGCGGGACTATCGGCAGACATTTTGGAACCAATAAATACTGAGAATATCACCTATGGCGAATTTCAGAAGAACGAAATCACGCCGGACAATCCATCAAATTTTGATGTATGGGCCAGTGCTTATAACATAATTTATATGACTAATTCTGTTTTAGAGGGTTTGGCTACTTCAGTAAGTCTTAGCATTGATCTAAAAGAGCGCCTTGAAGGAGAGGCACGCTTTGTCCGTGCCTTTACCTATTTCTATTTAGTAAACCTTTATGGGGATGTTCCATTGGTTTTAAATACGGATTACCAGAAGAACTCTTTGGTTTCCAGAAATAGTGCTGATGAGATTTATAAGCAGGTGGTGATTGATTTGGAAAAGGCAACAGAGCTTTTAGGGACAGTTTATGAAAGCGCAGAAAGAACCAATATAAACATTTTTGTGGCGATGGCATTACGGGCACGGGTAGCTCTATATCAAAAGGACTGGGAATTAGCAGAAATTTTGAGTACTCAGGTTATTAATGAAACTGCTGTCTATGAAATTGTTTCGGATTTAGATAAGGTGTTTTTAGCTAATAGCAGGGAGGCTATTTGGCAGATCTCACCAATAGGTAGAGGAAACATCTTAACTTCTACGGGTGAAGGCCAAGTGTTTATCGGTACATCCCGATCATCCTTGCAATTAGCCCCTAATTTTGTTGAAAATTTTGAACCTGAGGATAAACGACTAACTCATTGGATTGGTCATTACCTCAGTAGTACCCGCGACTTCTATTTTCCATTCAAATATAAAGATAGGTCCAGTCTAAGCAATATCACGGAATATTCAATGGTGCTACGCCTGGCAGAGCAATATTTGATAAGAGCAGAAGCTCGGGCACAATTAGGAAATTTAGATGATGCAATATCAGATATTAATGTTATTCGGACACGTGCAGGGCAGGAACCTATTGAATTGACCAGTTTCGGTTTTAGCAAGGAAGAAATTCTCGAATTGGTTATGGAAGAACGAAAGAAAGAACTGTTTGCTGAATGGGGACATCGTTGGTTTGATTTAAAACGAACTGGAAAAGCTGATGAAGTTCTAAGTAAGAAAATATTCTGGGAACTTACCGATGTAATTTATCCTATACCAGAACAAGAGCGAATGAAGAATCCAAACTTAACCCAAAATTCCGGTTACTAATCCTTAAAGAAATGAAAGTATTAAATTATATTGTTTTCATCATATTGTGTTCACTTCTCGCAACCTTACCTCTGAAAGCTCAAAATATTCCTGAGATACATGATGATTCATTGCCTTTAGATCCCTCAGTAAAAATTGGAGAATTACCTAACGGTTTTAGGTATTATATTAAACAAATGGAGGAACCTCAAGAAAGGGTCCTTATGCATTTTGTCGTAAAAGCAGGATCCCGTCATGAAGAGGATATCCAATTGGATATGGCACACGCCATTGAACATTTAGCTTTTAACCCTTCCAATAGCTTTTCTAAAAATTTTTTAAACAACAGTGAATTATTGACAACCCTCGGTATGCGGAAGGAAGATATTTTCGCCCAAACTTCATGGGAGTACACCGATTACAATTTTGATCCTGCTGCTAATCATTTTACTGAAGGTGTAGATGTGGGTTTGCAATTTTTCAAAGCAATTGCTAACGATATTAGATTTACGAACAAGGAGGTTAAAGAGGAAAAAGGAGTATTGCGGCAGGAAGTAACTTACAGGGTTAATAATTTATTAGAGATGTATGTCAAATCCGAATTACAAGCTAAACTTTTTCCATGCGCTAAGGATAAGTCCAACTTTTTTGTCTTAAATGAACAAATGAGCCCGGAGGGCCTTACCGAATTTTACCAGAAATGGTATAGGCCGGATAGAATGGCTATAATTATTGTAGGTAATATAGATAATGTTGAGACCCTTGAAAAGAAAATTGTTTCCACATTTTCAGATCTAAAAAATCCCTCAGATCATTTGAATGTAAAAAATTGTCAAAAGGAATATTTTAAACGTCCTCTCCAGTTTGTGCGACTCAATCGAAAGCTTTCCAAATTTTCACCAGTTAAGGATTCGCGAGTTGAGTTTTACTTGTTCTACAGGGATACTATTACTCGAGAGAAAATTCATTCCTGGCAAGGGCTTAAAAGAAATTTTTTATGGTCACTGATTCCTAAATTAATTGAGAAGAAATTTCAAGAAAAGAGTTCCTCTTACGGTGATTATAAAAAAATAATAGCTAGCTATTCGTATGTTAATCATCCTTCGGCTTTAAGATTATTTCTAACCTCTACCAACAATAATGAAAAAGAAGTTCTTCTACAAGCAATTGGCGCTGTTCAAGATCTTAAAGTAAATGGAATTTCTGCTAAAGAATGGGAAAGTTTGAAGGCAGAAGAATTGAAGGCAACATATAGCGGAAATTTGGGAAGCCCGAGCTATTGGATTGATGGATTGATTAATAAATTCGCGTATAACCAAGCCTTTCCCGAAAATGGGGATGTTAAACTGGACAAGTGGTTTCGAGACCTATCACTTGAGGAATTTAATCACCTTCTGGATGTAATGTTGCGTAAAATGCCAGAAGACATAGGGATAATTGCTCCTTCAGGACATTATATTAATGATCTGAGCGAAAATGAAATCAGGCAGTGGATATCTGAGGCAAATTCAACAAACCCCGAAGAAATAGAACTTGTAAACATTCCTGGGCAATTAATGACCGATGGGACCAAAAATTCCTTAACTCCAGCAGATTACGAAGTTAAAGGTGTTGGGGAATCAGGGGCTCGGGAGATAAGATTATCTAACGGAGTTTCTGTTTTTTTGAAACCATTTCAACCGTCTCCCGGGAAAGATCATAATAACATAATAATTCACGGCTTTAGCTCCAAAGGAGCTCTTTGTTTTCCGGAGGAAGATTACTATTCTGCCATAAACGCTCCTGATATTGTAAAATTTGCCGGGGTTGGTGGGTTTAAACGAGATGAATTAGATAGGTTCCTTAAGAATACCAGTTTTTGGCAGGGGGTATTCCCTTATGTTAAAAATTTTGAGGCCGGAATGAAAGGAAAAGCCAAAAAGAAGGATTTTGAATACCTACTCCAGCTGATCTATCTTTATTTTTCGGATCCTCGAAAAGATTTGAGGTCTTTTGAAGCTTGGAAGGAAAAGGAAATTATCAGTTATCTCGTTCCCACCAGTGGTAGAATTATGACTGATTTCTCAGATGGAATACATCATATTTTGGAAGACAAAACTCAGGTTCCTAGTGGGACTCGCAGAATTAAGGGATTAGATAAAACTGATTTCCAGAGGTCTTATGAAATATTCAACCGACTGTTGAGAAATCCAAAAGAATTCACTTTTACCATAACAGGGGATTTTTCCATTAAGGAAATTATGCCGTTGGTTCAGAAATACCTCGGGAATATATCTGATTCCGGTAAACCCTTCCAGTGCCACCAACAGCAGATGAAGAAGAAGGAAATGCTTAAGGGACCATCTTTCATAAAAATACCCAAACCTGATCATTATATAATGGAAAGTACAGAATACACTCTTCGGTTTTTAGCTAATCAGGAAGGAGATTTTGATTGGAAAGAATATATATTGGCCAAGACTCTTGGCCATTACCTCGCACGAAAAATAGATGACCTGCGCTTCAAAAAAGGGGCGGCTCTCTATAGAATGTTTGCAGGCACAGTTTATCAAGATGAATCTTCAAAATATCTGTACTATATTTCATTGGATGGTATTCCGGAGGAAATAAATTGGTTGCGTCAGGAGTGCAAAGAAATGATTAAAGAAATTAAAACAGAGCCTTTGGACAATGCCATCTTCGACGAAATTAAAATTAATATTCTGAACGAGCTTTACGGTTCAATTTATCTAAACCGAAATGATCAGGTTTCTGAAAGACTTTACAGAAATATTAGACATGACGTTCCAATATTAAAAGAATCTGAGGCAGCAAGAATCGTAGAATCAATAACCCCAGTCGACATCCAGGAAATTGCAAAGAGGCATTTAATTGATTCTAATATGTTTGAATTTGTAATGGGCAAAGAAGTTGTGGAGTAAAAAGTTTTAAAGAACATCGAGGCAGTATAACCTCGATGTTCTAATTTTACACTTCTTTTAGTCACGAACCTCAATGGGTTGTGGACTAGTTGATTTCAAAGGATTTCCTCCAGGTGCATCATGAACCACATAAAATGTATTGGGGTCACTTGAATAATACATTTGACAGTTATACTCTCCATCATTACAATCGACATCAACCTGTTCCCATCCTTCATCGGTTTGAATAAATCCAGTTGCAGATTTAAAATCTGCTTTTGCGGATGCAAAAGACACTCCAATTGCAAAAATCATTGCGATCATCGGTAATAAAAATTTTGTTTTCATGATATTAGAATTTAATGAATTGCCTACTCTGTCATTCAGGTTTTCGGCTTTCCCTGCTTTTGTTGCAACAAAAAATTTAAATCAGTTTTATCAGGTTTAATTTTGGGGGAAATCGTTTTATTTTGAAAGTAAGAGAGGGCAAAACCTAAAACAGCAATTGTTGTAATAATGATGTTGAAAAACAAATGCTGATTCCAAGACCATGAAGGAAATAACCCCCCACAAGAACAGGGAATCGATTGAGCAAATTTTAGAACTGCAAAGATGTAGACGGTAAAAATGATCATAAGGAATAAAGAAAGAAATAAGGCTGTTGATCTATACCGGGTAGAGAAAAACATTAATGCAATAACAATTTGGATTACCGGTACCACCCAAACCAACCAATCAGCATAGACAGCAATGAAGGGAGATTGCTCCAGTTTGAGGTGAAACACATCCAAATTTATAAGTTTACTTACTGCAGCATAAGTAAAGAGAATAATAAAAAATAGACTTATTCCTTTTAATGTCCTCGTTTTAATTTGATTCTTTGCCATCATCTTGTGCTCTATTAGATACAACAAGATAAAGGTCACTAATCTTATATATTAATTGTAATCAAATAGTTACGTATAATGAATAGATTCATTTAATGGAATTTCGTAACTGTTGTGGGGAAATCTTAAACTCCTCTCTAAAAGCGAAGGAGAAGTGGGGATAATTGTTAAACCCGCAAGTAATAGAAATATTTTTTAAAGGTAAGCTGGTATTTTGCGCCAGTTCTTTAGCAAGATTAAGTCTTTCTTTCTTTATAAATTGGAATGGAGTGAGGCCAAAAACTGCTTTAAAATCATTTTTTAATTTTGATTCATTGGTGTAAAAGTTCTGAGTGAGATTTTTCATGTCCAGGACATCTTTTCCTAAATTCTGCAGGATATAATCTCTTATTTTATGAACTTGTCTGACGTCTGATTGCTGGCTGAAAATTTTTGGTGTGCGATATTCTTCCTTTCCTGCTGTAAATTGTAAAGTTGGATCTAGTTTACATGTGTTCTCATCTAAGATCACGGGGGTAAATGAAGAAACAACGAATCGAATGTCTTCATTTTCTGTAAATAAGGAGGAGACATAACAATTGCTATGTATCATAAGGCCTCTTCCGGTTCTAAAATTCAAAGTCAAACTGAATCGCTTGAATATCTCCTGATTTAGTTGTGTTTTTATTTCTTCCCATACCTGCAGCGATCTGGTTTCTAAAATTTCCCGAAACGGAACATTCAGTAGTTCACTCGAGTTCAGTTGTAATAATTCCGGAACTTCTTTTGAAAAATTTACAATGGACAGATTTTTATTTAAATAAATATCCATTTTTGAAAGGTAAATAAATGTTCTTCTGGGATTAACGAAGCCGTGATGCCTGAAGGTTTCCTGTAACTCTTCTGCAAGCATGTTGCTTAGCGCCACAAGCGCTTCCAGTTCATCATCATTTTTTGATCTTTTTACTCTAAAAGAAAAATTCCCCTTGGCAAGCGCCACATACATGTAAAAGAGATTTTGCCACCTATTGTGATACGTTTTGAATTTCATCATAAACATCTTTTATCAACAGAAGGGGGCAATCAAATTTTTAATTTATAAAATATTTTAAAAAGTTTATAGCTGCTACTTCATTTGTAAAGATTTCAGAAGGAACAGAGGGTTCATTTTTTTCAATAAAAAAATTCAACATGGCAAGGGAAACTGTTGGAGCCGTGAGATATGCAATAGCTTTTGCCAATATGGAACCTTTAATAGCTAAATAATCTCTGGCAACTTTTGTGGAACTAAATATGCCATCGGTATAGCAAAGAATGGGAAAAGGTTTTCCATTCTGGAGAGTAATACGATCTGACACTATTAATCTGGCAGCTTCGAGGTCAATGAGTACTTCAGGTTTATACCTGACATACAAAATTCTATTTTCAATCCAGAATCTTGCAAACCCATTTTCTGTATTTTCTTCAGAAATGATCATGATCCATTAATAGTGTTTCAAATTAAACAGAAATTTTAAAAAATAAAAATTCTAAATAATATAACAGTTAATTTCTATCAGAGAGTTTCGAAAAATGAACTTTTACATAATAAAAACAGAGAAATCACATCCCCTTTTTCCTTATGTCCTCTATGTTTTTCCCAATGTTTTGTAGTTTGTAATGATTTAATAAAAGTAAAACAATTGGATTAAAACTAGATGTAATGGCGAAGATCAAGCAAAACGATTTTATAGATACCGTTAATGAAGTGATTACTGGGGCGAAGGAAGCTGGTGTAGTTCATTTACATGCTGAAGGAGCATTTCTCAATGGCCGGAAAATAAGGATTCACGGAAAAGATCATTTCCATTTCGGCACTACCGGATATTTAGGTTTAGAACAGGATCCCAGATTAAAAAAGGCTGCTATCGATGCTATCCATAACTATGGAACTCAATTCCCGTTATCAAAATCCTATATTTCACATCCATTGTACGCTGACCTTGAGGAGAGAGTAGAGGCAATGTATAGTAAGCCAATAATTATAACGAAAAATAGTACCCTTGGCCACATTGCGGTAATTCCTTCCATAGTTGGTGATGAGGATTCGGTGATTTTGGATCATCAGGTCCACTGGAGTGTTCAGAATGCAACGCAGGCTTTAAAACTACGAGGAATACCAGTTGAAATGATAAGACATAGCAGCTTGTTTATGCTGGAAGAAAGGATTAAAAAATTACGGTCAAAGTGCAGGAAGATCTGGTATATGGCAGACGGAGTGTATTCCATGTATGGAGATTATGCTCCCATTGATGATTTAATTGTACTCATGAATAAATATCCTCAATTACACTTATATTTTGATGACGTACATGGAATGAGCTGGAATGGGCGGAATGGTACCGGTTATGTCACAAGTATACTAAAAGAATTGCCTGATAATATTGTACTGATTAGCACTTTAAGTAAAACCTTCGGAGCAAGTGGCGCCGTGGCGGTATGTCCTGATAAAAAATTACACACGAGAGTTAAGACTTTTGGCGGTCCTCTCACCTTTTCAGCACAACTTGAACCGGCTTCTGTTGCCGCGGCCATTGCTTCCGCTGATATTCATTTATCTGATGAAATTTATGAGCTGCAGGCAGAGTTGCAGGAGAGGATTAATTTTTTCAATCAACTACTGGAGCAAACTGAACTTCCCCTAATAAATCGAAATAATTCGCCTGTATTCTATATTGGAACGGGAATGCCGATTTCAGGATATAATTTTGTCCAACGTCTATTAAAGGAAAACTTTTATGTCAATTTAGGTATTTACCCTGCCGTACCTGTCAAAAATACCGGAGTAAGAATTACCATTTCCAGGCATAATACCTTAGGAGATATTGAAGAATTGGTCAAAGCTATGGAATACCATTACAATACGGCACTTACGGAAACCGGAACCTCTTTATCTAAAGTAAGAAGGGCCTTTAAGATGCCAGTAAGGGAGGTGTCCAAAAATTCTTCTGCAGAAATAGGTTTATCGTGTAACGTCGAGGATTCCATTCGAAACATAAACAGGAAAGAATGGAATAGTATGTTTGCAGGGAAGGGAATCCTAGACTGGGATGGACAAATTTTCCTTGAAGATTCATTTTGTAATAATATAAAAAAGGAACATAATTGGAAATTCCGCTACATCATAATAAAGGATAGAAATAATGTACCCGTAATAGGAACGAGCTTAAGCTACGCACTTTGGAAGGAGGATATTCTGGCTTCCGCTTCCACATCATCAAAAATCGAGGAGCAAAGAAAAGAAGACCCCTACTACCTTACTTCCTTTGTCCTAAGTACCGGATCTCTCTTTTCAGAAGGTGATCACATTTACGTAAATGAAGATCATCCCGACCTGGACCGCGCTCTGGAAGTCTTTTTAGATAAGTTGGAAATCCTGGATCAACAACACTTCAATAGTTCCATGATTGTTTTACGTGATTTTCATATAAGGAATTCTTTAAATACCTTTTTACATAACCGAGGTTTTATCAAAGCCAACATGCCGGATTCCTGTATTTTTTCCGATTTTTCCTGGAACTCAAAAGAGCAGTATTTGAAGATACTCTCCAAGAGGTCACGAAGGCACTTTATTAAAGACATCCAGCCTTTCGAGGATAAACTTGAATTGGTGGTAAGTGAACAGGTGGAGGAGAACATGACAATAATGTTTCAAGATCTCTATGATAACGTAAGACGGAATAATCCGGGCCTGAATACTTTTCCCTTTCCTGAAAAGGTATTTCGGCAAATGAACGAGAATCCGAATTTTGAATTCTTAATGCTGTACCTCAAAAAGGAATTCTCAAATAATCATGAGGATCATTTGGTGGGAATAATGTTTTGCTATAAGAATTCAAGAAGTACATTTGTTCCCGTTTTTGTCGGGATGGATTACACCTACGCTCGGGAATTTAATGTTTACAGATTGCTGTTGTACTACACGATCCTTCGAGCCAAAGATCTGGGATATCATAGAATTGACTTTGGCCTTACTGCTTCCTTTGAAAAAAGAAAATTGGGAGCTATTGTCATCCCGAAGGTTTGTTATGTCCAAGCAAAGGACAATTTTACAATGGAACTTATTGAAACAATGCAGAACAATAACTGATTTTTAAGTTCGTATTAGCCCCCCTCACATTTCAAATTAGATTTGATATGAGTAGGTTTAGTGGGGTTATGGAAAGGTTCGAAGGGGAAATAGATAAAATCCTAAACTCCCCTGTTCATCAAATTAAAAATACATTAAAAGGAATTAACTTATGTAACAAGATCCTTTCAGATCTCAAAGTTCAAGTCGAAAGAGAGGATTTCGAAACGGTGGCTGAGGAAATTTATTTTTTCAAAGAGGTAAAACCTTCAGTCATGAGTTATTTAATTTATTTCACAGAAGTTCGTTCTTGCGAAATTCGAAAGCCAAAAGCTGGAATTCCATTTCAGATCCGATTTTTTGAAAAAGAAATAAAAAAAGTCAACAAGTTCTTTTACAGGAATTCAGATTTCTCCTATTATATGGAATTAGGGCATTCCTATTTGGATCACCAGCTCTTCACCAGAAACTTTGAGAATAACTTTCCCTTTACTCCATTGGTAAATTACTTCCATTTCCCAGAATTTTCAACCTCTCATGATATGCTCTGGGCAATGATAAAGGCAATGCATCGCCTACTGCATTATATTCGAAAATCTTTGGAAGATCTTCAGCCAGGCCAGAATCTGATTTTCCCTGAAAGAAAACACCCGGTCCTATTATGGACTTCTTCCAAAACTTCACTAACTGAACTCATTTATGCGCTCTATTGTGATGGTGCTCTAAACCACGGTGCAGCAGATTTAAACACCATAACGACTTCTTTTGAAGACTTTTTCAACATTAAGCTGGAGAACGTTTACAAGACCTATTCAGAAATAAAGGCGAGAAAGGGGAGTAAAACCAAATTTCTCGAGGAATTGATGGTGAACCTGCAGCAGAAGATGAGCAAAGACGACAGTATTTAATTTCCCACCAATTCGTACCTACGATTTTTACCAAAACCTTTTTCTCCACAGTCATGGTTAACAAACACATAGTAATTGCTTGTAAATAGTTCATTTTAAGTATCAATTGCGGAGTGTTAAATTTTCTCGTAGTCCGGTTCATATTGTGAACAGTGCTGGGCATATCTCTTCAACTTTGTACGTGTTGTAATACAGTGAATCTTAGTTTAAGTAACCGTCAAAAAATATAAATATGCCTACATCAATTATTACTACAGATGATCTGAGGGAATTCAAGATGGAGCTCCTGGAAGAAATAAAAAAACTATTAGGTACTCAATCCAAGGGTACTTCAAAACAGTGGTTGAAATCAACAGAAGTGATGGAACTCTTGAAAATCAGTCCCGGTACCCTTCAGAATCTCAGGGTAAATGGCACCCTTCCATATTCAAAGATTGGCGGGCTTATTTATTACGATGCTACAGAAATCAACAGCTTATTAGAAAAGTCCAGGAT
>CBFGYW010000015.1:0-13211 GCA_965653085.1 uncultured Salinimicrobium sp. | reverse complement strand
GGGATCTGCCATTCAGGATTGTTGCGGTATTTCGATTTTTCGTAGGAGGAGAAACCGCGGTGGATGACCCCCAGCTTTTTAATATCCATGGAATGCAATCTTTCCACAGCTCCCAGCCATAATGCAAGATCTGGATTTACAGGGTTCTTCACCAGTACGATTTTATCGGTTCCTTCCAGAGCTTCAGCTATTTCCTGAATTATAAACGGAGAAACTGTACTTCTCGCACCAATCCACAGAAGGTCCACATCGTGGGCCAGCGCCTGCTCCACGTGCTGCGGATTTGCAACTTCGGTAGCGGTTAGCATTCCGGTCTCCTGTTTTGCTTTCTGAAGCCATTTCAGCCCTTTAATCCCTACACCTTCAAAATTCCCAGGGCGGGTACGCGGTTTCCAGATTCCGGCCCTTAAATAGGTGACATCGGTATCCTTGAGCTGGTGGGCTATTGTCAATACCTGCTCTTCTGTTTCGGCACTACAGGGGCCTGCGATCACAAGGGGGTGATCTAATCCTATGGCTTTAAGCCAGGTTCCTAATTCTTTGGAGTTTTCCATTTTCTATACTTCTTATATAATTCCGTTCAATACTTTCTTGATATGGTTGGTCTGTTCCATTTCCTGATAAATTTCAGGAAAATTATTGGTCTCGAGAAGTGTTTTAAATCCTGAAAGGTTGTTGATATACTCCGTAAGGGTCTCAAGCACATTCTTCTTGTTCTGTTCAAAAATAGGGGTCCACATAGCGGGAGAGCTTTTAGCCAGCCGAACGGTGGAAGCAAATCCGCTGCCCGCAAGGTCAAAGATATCCCGTTCGTTCCTTTCCTTTTCAAGCACCGTCTTCCCCAGCATAAAGGAGCTGATATGGGAAAGGTGGGATACATAGGCAATGTGACGGTCGTGCGCCTGCGGATCCATGTATCGTATCCTCATCCCCAGCCCTTTAAATATCTCCAGCGCCCTTTCCTGAAGCTGAAATGCTGTTTTCTCTACCTCGCAGATAATCGTGGTCTTTCCCTGAAATAATCCGTCAAAAGCGGCTTCAGGCCCCGAAAATTCTGTTCCTGCTATAGGATGGGCCGCAAGGTAATTCCTTCTCCTGGGGTGGGTTGCAACCGACTCGCAAATACTTTCTTTCGTCGAACCCATGTCTATTACCAGTGCTTCTGCAGGGACGAGGTCTAGCACCTTTGTCAGGACCTGCGGAACTACATTAACGGGAATAGCCAGGATTACCAGATCTGCATCGCTTACTTCCTCCAGTTCCGCGGAAGCGTCAATAACGCCTAAACTTTCCGCCTTTTCCAGATGATCTTTCCTGGCGTCGATTCCATAAATCTTCACTTCAGAAAAATTCTTCTTCAAGCCAAGAGCGAAGGAACCGCCAATCAAACCGACTCCGATAATACAAACTTTCATTACACTACTCTTTTTAGGGCTTTTTCAATCAGGTCGGCATCAGCGCAGAGAGAGAATCTGATGTAGCCTTCTCCCTGGCTCCCGAAAATGAATCCCGGAGCCACAAAAATACTATATGTATGCAGCAGTTTCTCGACCAGCCCTTCAGATGTTTCCCCTTCAGGAACACGGGCCCAGATGAACATTCCCGCCTGTTCTTTTGAAGGAACACAGTTTAACGCCCTGGCCAGGCGAAGGATCTTCTCCTTCCGGTTCTGATAGATCTCATTCTGGGTCCTGAACCAGGTCTTCGATAATTTAAGGGCAGCAATGGCTCCCACCTGTAAAGGGTAGAACATTCCGCTATCCATATTGGACTTCACTTTCAACACCGTTTTAAGATGTTCCTCGCTTCCGCAGAGCATCCCTACTCTCCAGCCCGACATATTGAAGGTCTTGCTAAGGGAATTGAGCTCCATAGCCACTTCCATGGCACCCGGAACAGCAAGAATGCTCAGCTGGTTGTCATTGAGAATGAAGCTATACGGATTGTCGTTTACTATAAGGATATCATGTTTCTTCCCAAACTCCACCAGCTCCCGGAAAAGCTGTTCTGTAGCAGAAGCTCCCGTAGGCATATGCGGGTAATTCACCCACATAATCTTCACCTTCGAAAGGTCCTGTGCCTCCAGCGCCTGCAGATTCGGCAGCCAGTTCGTTTCCTCTGAAAGGTCATACAGCACAGCATCGGCGCCCAGCATATCTGTCACAGATCTATAGGTCGGGTACCCGGGATTCGGGATAAGCACCTGATCTCCGGGATTCAAAAAAGCCATGGAAATGTGCAGAATCCCTTCCTTGCTCCCCATCAAAGGCAGCACCTCTGACTCCTTCAGCTCCACCGAATAATGCTGCTCATAAAACTCCTGAATCGCCTGCCGGAACTTCAACTGCCCCTTATACGGCTGATACTGATGAGCGCCCACATCTCCAAGGGCTGCATTCAGAGCCATTATTACCGATTCGGGTGGGGCCAGATCCGGGCTTCCAATGCCCAGATTGATGATCTCCCTTCCACCTGCTTCCAGGGCACGCACCTCCTCAAGCTTCTTTGAGAAGTAGTACTCGTTGATCTGGGTTAGTCTTTCTGCCTGTATCATTTTCTGTTGTTTTTGTATTCTCCTAATATTTTCAATTCCTCTGTCAGCACCTTTACAATTCCCATGGCCTTCTGGTATTCCTCGTACTTCTCGAAGGTGACATCCACAAAAAAGGAGTACTTCCAGGGTGTTTCCACAATGGGTAGCGACTGGATCTTTGAAAGGTTAAGGTTGCAGTCGTTCAATATGTTCAGAACCGATGCCAGGCTTCCGTGGTGATCGTCCAGTTCGAATTTCAGGGAAGCCTTGTTGATGGTTTCAGGGTTTTTTTCGTTTTTGCTCACATTGAGAATAAGAAACCTGGTGGCATTGTTCTTCACACTGTGAATCCCTGCTGAAAGGATCTCGAGGCCATACAGTTCTGAAGCTACGGTTCCCGCTACCGCTGCCACCTCTTTTTGCTGCTTTTCTGAAATTCTCCTTGCTGCTGCGGCAGTATCCGAATCCTCGATCAGCTTCATATCGGGATAATCCTCAAAATAATTCTTGCATTGCAGCAAGGCGATGGGATGTGAGTAAACTTCTTTAATATCCTCCAGTTTCTGCCCCGGAAGCGCCATAAGATTCATATTGATAGGAATATAATGTTCCCCGGTAATCTGAATATTATTCTCATCGATCAAAGCGAAATTGGGAAGAATGGATCCGGCAGTGGAATTCTCTATCGCCATCACGGCAGAGGTCGATCTACCGGAAAGCAGGCTGTCTATCACCCCTTTAAAGGTGCGACATTCATCCACTTTTACTTCCGGACCGAAGCATTCCTGGGCCACCTGATAATGAAATGATCCTTTTATCCCCTGAATTGCGATTTTTTCTTCCATTGTTTTTCGGCAAAAAAAAATCCCGATGGTTGCATCGGGATTTCGTTTTATAATTAAAATTTAACTATATGGCGCTCCCGATCCTATCTCCGTAATAGAAATAAAAATAAAAAGAAGCGTTCCAGGTAGAAAAATTGTTCATGCGTTGTTTTGTATATGGCTAATGTAAGATTTATTTGAAAAGGTGGATATATTTTTTTAAAAAATTAACGAGAACGATTTCGTGAATGCGCATATTAATGACCCTACAGAAAAGAGGCCTCGAACTTGAATAACATACACTTCACATACACATAACATACACCTACCATACCCTTCGTATACGATTCCTGTATGTTGAATCTATGCAATTTGAGAATCAAATCAATTTTAAATAGCACCCGGATCAGAATTCCAACGTAGAGAACAGGTGGTATGAAGATTCTTCCTATTTTTGAATAAATCTACGCTATGTCTATTTCCGTAAAAGAAATCTCCAAATACTACGCCCCCCAGAAAGCCCTTGACGACATCAGCTTCTCCCTTGAAAAAGGGGAGATCGTAGGTTTCCTTGGACCCAATGGAGCTGGGAAATCTACTTTGATGAAGATCCTTACGGGCTACCTCAAACCTTCAGAAGGCGAGGCCTCGGTCAATGGTTTTCCCGTCCTGACACAGACCCTGGAGGCTCAGAAGAGTGTGGGTTATCTTCCGGAGCACAATTCCCTGTACACCGAAATGTATGTGAGGGAATATCTGGCATTCAACCCCTCTATCTACAAAATAGACAAGGCGAGGATCGAGGAGGTAATACAACAGACGGGCCTGTCGCCGGAAGCCAACAAGAAAATTCATCAGCTTTCCAAAGGTTATCGACAGCGGGTAGGATTAGCCAGTGCACTGCTGCACGATCCGCAGGTCCTGATCCTGGATGAGCCTACTACAGGACTGGATCCTAATCAGCTTGTAGAAATTAGAGAACTGATTAAAGAGGCCGGAAAAGAAAAGACCATCTTCCTTTCCACACATATCATGCGGGAGGTGGAGGCCCTTTGCGAACGGGTGATCATCATCAATAAAGGCAAGATAGTAGCAGATAAAAGGCTGGAGAACCTCAGGGACCAGAATCAGCAGATAATCGAAGTAGAGTTTGACTATAGAGTGGAGGAGATTGCATTACAAAAACTTCCGCACCTGGTTTCGGTCAACAATATCATTGGGTTTGTTTATGAACTCACCTTTAACAATAAAGAGGATATGCGTCCTGTGGTCTTTGATTTCGCCCACGACAATGGCCTGAAAACTCTGCAGCTGAACAGGAAGAACAAGAATCTTGAGAATCTATTTTCGGAACTTACAAGGGATTAAAAGTAGCAGTTATGCGAGTAAAAGGAGGTCTCGCCTATTTTTCGAAGACAAGTTTCCCCGAATAAAATGTTTCCACATCCACCACGGGAGGTTTATTGACTGACAGCACATCACCCGTACTGCGAATCTCACCTTTAAGAACCTGCTGCGGATTCACAATAAGTTTATTTGTTCCACGATGCTGAATCTCCACCGTCTGCGCTATCATATCACGGGCTTCCACGCGGGAATCCCCATCGGCTATATAGACGTCGAAATAATTGACACTTCCGGATAGGAAGAAATGCGAATAATTGTCGCTCGTGATCCTTATTTTTTCAGAAACCAGCTGCAGCCTGAAATCTCCAATGGTAAAAATATCAGGATCATCTACCTGGTCGTACGACCTCAGCCATATTTCGGGAAAATGTAGTTCACCCCTTCCCTCAATGACATTATTCCCTGCATTCTGAAGCCAGGTGAGGTTGGGCACAGTGACATACACGCTGGTAACATTATAATCCCGGAAGAGGTTGCAGCCATTCCCGATTCGCAGGCTGAGCCTTCCATTTTCCACTTCAGCACTGACCTCCCCTATAAGATTCTCGCCAGATTCAATGATTACCTTATGCTCCGGGCCCTGCTCTATAAATAATTTTATTCCTTTATAGACAATTAGTTCGTGAAAGGCCTCCACCGAGACCTCTTTGGAGGTCATTTTCCCAGTTGTCTGGAAGCAATCTGGGGCGTCTTCGGTATTGCAGCCCTGAAGAACCATCAGCAGGATAAAAACTGAGATTGTATTTAATAATTTTCGTTTCATAACCTGTATCCTATTGAAAATTCTACTGCCTCGGCATTGAATCCGTGTGAGCGTACAGTCACCGAACCAAAAAGGTCTTTGTAGATGGGCCGCTGAAGCCCCACCCTGTTGTACAATCTGTCTACATAATTATCGTAAGGGTAGTACGCATAATATCCTAGATGGGTGATAAGGGAAAGCTTTCGGAAGGTTAACTGGTGCCCGAGAAAGATTCCTACTCTCTTGGAGTCCTCATCACCTTCAGTTTCGCCGTACGGAAAGGTTACGGACTGATAGTAAATATATTCTTCCATTGCCCTTGATAAAAAGAATTCGGCCCCTGCCTGAAGAGTGCTCTTCGTGTTGATCCTTTTGTCAGCATAGGCTGAAAGCGTAAGAAAAGGATAGGATTCGGAGCCGATGATCCCGATGGTGTTCACCCCTCCCCTTACCACAAGGTTATAATGAAAAGGTTCAGAATACTTCTCTTTAGCCTTTGGGATGTAATTCTGCTCCACATCCTGATCCAGAAGATAGTTTACACCGGCATTGAAGGCAAGGGTGTTGGTGCTGTTATTCGGAGATTTAAAATCTGCATTGGAATAATGAACCAAAGAAAATCCTGCCTGAAAACCAATCCCTGCTATCAGGTTCTCCCTTTTGAAGTTCCCGCTGAAAAAGGTTGAACTCAGGATTCGGGACCCGTAGGCATTGTTGATATAATTCTCATCAGGATGATATGGATTGGTGGCATAAGCCAATCCCTGCCCTACTTTCAGTACAAGATTCCGATTCAGAAAATAGAAACCCAGATGAGCGTAAAGCCCATAATTCTCCCCCAGATAAGTGTTCTTCAGATTCTGGTAGCTGAAGGTGTAGCCCACATCGGGATAATTATATCGTGCTTCCCAGGCCTCATTTCCGAAGGTCTTATTATTGAGGCTTAGCAGCAAGCCTTCAGGATGATGGGTTATTAAATGTCCAATATGAGGGTTGTGCTCCCAGATGCTTCCGTAAAAATAATTGGCCTCAAGGGAATAGGAATTCCCATCCTGTGCCGAAAGAAGGCTCGCGTAAACCAGAAACAGGGAGCTTATAAATTTCCTCATACTGGCCCAAAGGTAGCCTAAATATTAAAAAACAGCGGATGCAATTTCCCTTATGCTGTGGCTTTTTCCCATGGAATAATAATGAAGAACGGGCACGCCTGCGGCAATCAGTTCTTTGCTCTGCTGGATTCCCCATTCTATTCCCACCTGCCGTACGTCCTGGTTGTTCTTGCACTTCTCCACCTCATGGACCAGGGCATCTGGAAGATCTACGTGGAAACGGTGCGGCAGGGTGCTCAACTGGTTCCTTGTAGCCAAAGGTTTCAATCCCGGAATGATAGGCACGGTAATGCCGCGGGCCCTGCATTTATTAACAAATTCGAAATATTTCTGATTGTCGAAGAACATCTGGGTCACCACATATTCCGCACCGGCAGCTACTTTTGCCTTCAGTCTTTCAATGTCCTTTTCCAGGCTGGGGGCTTCCATATGTTTTTCAGGATATCCGGCTACACCAATACAGAAATCCGTCTCACAGCAGTCTTCGAGGATTTCATCGAGATACCTGCCTTCATTCATATCCCTGATTTGTGACACCAGGTCGTTGGCAAAGTAGTTCCCATTGATCTCCGGCTTGAAATACTGCTCGCTTTTTACCATATCCCCTCGCAGGGCCATCACATTCTTGATCCCAAGAAAATTAAGGTCGATCAGAAAGTTTTCGGTATCCTCTTTCGTAAAGCCCCCGCACAGGATATGAGGCACGGCATCAATGCCGTATTTGCTCTGGATGGCGGCACAGATTCCCACTGTTCCCGGGCGTTTTCTCACAATCCGCTTTTCCAGAAGCCCATTTTCCTTTTCCTTGTAAACATATTCCTCCCGGTGGTAGGTGACATCAATGAACGGAGGTTTAAATTCCATGAGGGGGTCGATTCCATCAAAGATCGACTGTACGTGCTGGCCTTTAAGCGGAGGTAAAATTTCGAAGGAGAATAAGCTTTTGCCCTTTGCGGCTTCTATATGTTGGGTAACTTTCATTAAAATGTATAAGGAATAATAATTAGTGAATAATTGGGTGGGGTTCTGAACCTCGGTAGTCCTTTTTGGTCATTGCGAAATTCTTTGAAGGAGGATCAGTTTTCAGCTATACTTGGACTAAGCCAGCGTTCGGCCTTTTCTAAAGAAATGCCTTTTCGCTCTGCGTAATCCCTTACCTGATCCGGAAGGATCTTTCCAACTCCGAAATACCGGGTTTCGGGATTGGCGAAATAATAGCCACTTACACTGGCGGCGGGCCACATTGCAAGGCTTTCGGTAAGTTTGACCCCGATCTTTTCCTCCACCTGAAGCAATTCCCAGATGGTAGGCTTCTCCAGGTGATCTGGACAGGCGGGATACCCTGGTGCGGGGCGGATTCCCTTGTAGCTTTCACTGATAAGTTCCTCATTGCTCAGGCTTTCGTCTTTTGCATAGCCCCAGTATTTGGTTCGTACCTCCTTGTGAAGATATTCCGCAAAGGCTTCCGCCAGCCTGTCTGCGAGGGCTTTTATCATAATGGAGTTGTAATCGTCGTGGTCCTTCTGAAATTTTGCTGCCAGTTCATCGGTCCCGAAACCTGTGGTTACACAGAAGCAGCCAACATAATCCTGGACTCCTGAGTCCTTGGGAGCCACAAAATCGGCAAGGGCAAGATTGGGTTTTCCCTCGTGTTTGCTCAGCTGCTGGCGAAGGGTCCTGAAGTGGATCTTTTCTTCTCCTCCGTATTCAACCTCAATATCATCATCATTTGCGGTGTTTGCCGGGAATAATCCGAAGACCGCTTTGGCCTTCAGCAGCTTTTCGTCAAAGATCCTTTTCAGCATTCCCTGGGCATCCTTGAACAGAATGCTGGCCTGCTCTCCCACCACCTCATCCTTCAGGATGTCGGGGTATTTTCCGTGAAGCTCCCAGCTTCGGAAGAAGGGGGTCCAGTCCAGATACTCCTCCAGTTTCCGAAGATCCAGGTCTTCAATCACCTGGATTCCCAGATGCTCGGGTTTGATTATTTCTGAATTTTTCCAGTCGATCTGGTATTTATTCCGCCTTGCCTCCCGGATATTCAGGTAAGATTTTATCTTGCTGCGCTTCAGAAAGTTTTTTCTGAAGACATCGTAATCCAATCTCAGATCCTCAATATATTTCTCCCGGGTTTCCTTCTGTAAAAGGCTTCCAACCACCGTCACGGCGCGGGAAGCGTCATTGATATGCACCACGGCTTTGCTGTACTGGGGTGCGATCTTCACTGCGGTATGGGCTTTCGAGGTGGTGGCTCCCCCTATCAGCAGGGGCACCACGAAGTTCTGGCGTTCCATCTCCTTCGCCATAAACACCATTTCATCAAGGGAAGGGGTGATAAGGCCGCTGAGGCCTATGGCGTCTGCATTTTCTCTTTTTGCGGTTTCTATGATCTTTTCGGCGGGAACCATTACCCCCAGGTCGATGACTTCGTAATTATTACAGGCCAGCACTACCCCCACGATATTCTTTCCGATATCGTGCACATCGCCCTTGACGGTAGCCATCACAATTTTTCCGGCGCTCTGTCTTACAGAGGTTTTGTCAGCTTCGATATAGGGAAGAAGATAAGCAACCGCCTTTTTCATCACCCGGGCAGATTTTACCACCTGGGGCAGGAACATCTTCCCGCTTCCAAAAAGGTCGCCTACCACGTTCATTCCAATCATCAATGGCCCCTCTATCACCTCGATTGGCTTCTCCGCCTGCAGCCTCGCTTCCTCTATATCTTCCAGAATAAAAAGGTCCACCCCCTTTACCAGGGCGTGCGTTATCCTGTCCTGTAGCGGTCTCTCCCTCCAGGAAAGGTCCACCGTGCTTTCCTTTCTGGCTCCAACGACCGATTCCGCAAAGGTCAGCAGCCTTTCGGTGGCGTCCTCCCTTCTGTCCAGAATGACATCCTCCACGTGTTCCAGCAGGTCCTTCGGAATATTATCATACACCTCCAGCAGCGCCGGATTCACGATTCCCATATTCATTCCCGCTTTAATAGCGTGGTACAGGAAAACCGAATGCATGGCTTCGCGAACGGGATTGTTTCCCCGGAAGGAAAAGGAGACGTTGCTCACTCCCCCGCTTAGGCTCACGTGCGGCAGGTTTTCCTTGACCCAGCGGGTGCCTTCTATATAATCTATGGCATTGCGTCTATGCTCTTCCATTCCGGTTCCGACAGGGAAAATATTCAGGTCAAAGATGATATCCTCGGGTGGGTAGTTTATTTTCTGGGTCAGGAGTTCGTAGGAGCGTTTTGCTATCTCTATTCTGCGTTCCAGATTATCGGCCTGTCCTTTTTCATCAAAAGCCATCACCACAACGGCGGCTCCATAGCGTTTGATCTTTTTGGCGTGTTCCAGGAATTCTTCCTCCCCCTCTTTTAAACTGATGGAATTCACGACACATTTCCCCTGCACCACCTGAAGCCCTGCCTCTATGATTTCCCATTTAGAGCTGTCGATCATAATGGGAACCCTTGCAATATCCGGTTCTGAAACCACCAGTTTCAGAAATCTTACCATGGCTTCCTTGCCGTCAATGAGGCCGTCATCCATATTTACATCGATGAGCTGTGCCCCGCCTTCTACCTGCTCGCGGGCAATAGTTAGCGCCTCCTCGAATTTTTCCTCCTTTATCAGCCGAAGGAATTTCTTGGAACCCGCCACGTTGGTCCGTTCCCCTACGTTTATAAAATTACTGTCCGGGGTGATGACCAGGGGCTCCAGCCCCGATAACCTCAAAGGTCTCACCGGCTTCGAAGATCTCTCTATAATCTCACTTTCCAATTGGCCTGCTTCTATTGTTTTTGACATAATCTTTTTCTTTTCCTGGATCATCTGAGATCCACCAGTTCGGTCCCAAGGATTGGACGGGGTTTATAATCCTTCGCAACTTCGGCAATAGCCTTGATATGGGCGGGAGTGGTGCCGCAGCAGCCTCCAAGGATATTTACGAGGCCCCGTTCCAGGTATTCCTTAATCTGTTCCGCCATTTCCTTTGCTCCCTGGTCATATTCTCCAAAGGCGTTTGGAAGTCCGGCATTTGGATAGGCAGAAACTCCCGAGGAAGCATACCGCGAAAGCACCTCCAGATAGGGAGTCAGCTGTTTGGCTCCCAGGGCACAGTTGAATCCGACGCTCAATAAGGGGATATGGGAAACAGAAATAAGAAAGGCCTCAGCAGTCTGCCCGGAAAGGGTCCTTCCCGAGGCATCGGTAATGGTTCCGCTTATCATAACCGGAATATCAAGTCCCTCTTCCTCCTTCAGTTCATCGATTGCAAAGAGAGCGGCCTTGGCATTAAGGGTGTCGAAAACTGTTTCCACCAATAATATATCTACACCCCCATCAATCAATGCCTTGGCCTGCTCCTTGTAATTCTGGTAAAGTTCTTCAAAAGTGACCGCCCTGAATCCGGGATCATTCACATCGGGCGACATGCTTGCCGTTTTATTTGTAGGTCCCATGGCTCCTGCCACAAATCTTGGTTTTGAAGGATCGGCAGCAGTAACTTCATCCGCTACCTGTCGGGCTATTCGGGCGGACTGGTAATTCAGCTCATACACCAGGTCCTGCATTTTGTAATCTGCCATCGCAATCCGGGTGCCCGAAAAAGTATTGGTTTCCACTATATCTGCCCCCGCCTCGAAGTATTTTCGGTGAATGGTAGCGATGGCCTCGGGCTGGGTTAAAGACAGCAGGTCATTGTTTCCCTGCAGGGGCACGGGCCAGTCTGCATAGGCTTTTCCTTGGAAATCTTCTTCGGAAAACTTGTATTCCTGCAGCATGGTGCCCATGGCACCGTCGAGAATGAGTATTTTTTGTGAGAGTAAATCTTCTAGTTTTGACATAGGTTCGATATCTGAATATCCTTATCAAAAAAAGAAGCTGGAAAGAATTCCTCTTTTGTTATCTATCTGCCGAAAACGGAGTAGAATGTAGCACCTTCTCCCAGGGGGAGGGTTGCTAAGGCTTCAACGGGTCTATTCCCTCAACCTTTCTTGATAACGACGTAATAATTTTAAGAACTTTTGGACTACAAATATAAGGGCATCGAATGCCCAATTCCAAACCTCTTCGGTAAATTTTAATTTATTCGATGCTCTTCCCGTTCAGGGAAACCTCATAGGATACCGCAGCAGCCTTTTCAAGCATCTTGGCTACAGAGCAGTAGGTTTCGAAGGAAAGGTCCACTGCCCTTCTCGCCTTGTTCTCGGGAATATCCCCTTTCAGAAGGACTTTCACGTGAATATTGGTGAAGGTATTCGGAATACTGCCGTCATCCTTGCGCCTGCCCTCGACCTCCATCTGCAGGTCTTCCAGTTCCAGGTGCTGCTTTTTCAGGATCATCACTATGTCTATCCCACTGCAGCCGGCGATGCCCATAAGCAGCAGCTCCATTGGACTTGCCCCCTGCGCCACCGCTTCTCCTTTGTTGTCCAAATGCACCACGTGCCCCCGCTCGTTGACGGTTTCAAAATGGTAATCGTTGTTCAGTCTTTTCAGTTGGATCTTCATTCCTGCAAATTTTCCGCTAATTTAATCAAATCCGCAAGAACTCCGCGTGCCGTGACTGCAGCCCCTGCGCCGGCTCCCTGAATGACGATTGGCTGCTCCCCATACGACTCGGTATAAATTTCAAAGGAAGCATCGGCATTCTTAAGGTTTCCAAAGGCGGAAGCCTTCTTTTCCTTCACCAGCTTCACCTGCAGTTCCTGTTTCTGAAGGTCGAGTTCGCCCACGTGCCTTAGAACCTCATCGGGTTTGAGACTGTTCTTCAGCTCAGTGAACCTGGGATTCAGGTCCTGCTGATTTCTTTTGAAATGCTCCAGGCTGCTTGTCCCGTTCAGCTGGGAAGGGACCAGGTCATCTATTTTCACCTCCTCGAATTCCTTTTTCAGCTTCAGCTCCCTGGCAAGGATCAGAAGTTTTCTGCCCACATCCTTTCCCGAAAGGTCGACCCTTGGATCCGGCTCAGTAAAGCCTTTCACCTGCGCCTCTTCCAGCACCTCTGCAAAAGATCTTTCCTCCTCTGAAAAAGTGTTGAAGATATAGCTCAGCGACCCTGAGAAAACTCCCCGCACCCGGGTGACCTTCTCTCCTGCCTTCTGCAGGCCCTGCAGGGTCTGAATTATTGGCAATCCCGCACCCACATTGGTTTCGTATAGGAACTGCCTGTTATTTTCCTTCAGGGTTTTCCGAAGCTGATCGTAAAATTCCGTTGGCTGGCTATTGGCAACCTTATTGGCGGCTACTATATGAAAACCTGCCTTCACCAACCGCTCGTAATTTGCCACAAAACTGCTGCTGGCGGTAGCATCAACGGCTATAAGATTCTCAAATTCCTTTTCCTTCACATACTTCAGGATGTCCTCCAGCTGGTACGGGATGGCGAAGGCGGAGAAATCGCTTTCCCAGGAGGACTTCACCCCTGCCTTTTGAAAGAAAGCGAGCCGGGAATTCACTATAACCGGAATATTGAGTTCCAGGCCGGCTTCCGCGAAATGCTCCCTGTCTGCAAGGACCTGTTTTATTAGGGTGCTGCCTACATTACCGACTCCAAAGAGCACTATGTTTATTCGTTTCATTTTTCTGAATTTTAGGATT
>CBFGYW010000014.1:0-13270 GCA_965653085.1 uncultured Salinimicrobium sp. | reverse complement strand
TGCCAATGCCTACGCTACGGATTACGGGAAGAATTATATCGCTGCCCAGAGTATCCTGATGAACATCTGGCTGTTCTTCTCCTTCTTCATCGACGGCTATGCCAACGCAGGGAATGCGATTTCGGGAAGGTTGCTCGGGGCGAGGGAGTATAGAAAGCTGTGGCACCTGAGTATAGACATCAGCAAGTATGCGGTACTGGTGGCGCTGGGGCTTATGGGCCTATGTGCCGTGTTTTATTCCGAGATCGGACTTCTGTTCAGCAAGGAACCCGCGGTGCTGCTGCTGTTCTCTTCCGTCTTCTGGATCGTGCTGCTGATGCAGCCCATCAACGCCATCGCCTTTATGTTCGACGGCATCTTCAAGGGTCTGGGGGAAGCCAAATTTCTGCGCAACCTTCTTTTAGGAGCAACCTTCCTCGCCTTCACGCCTGCGCTGCTGCTGGGGGATTACTTCGGCCTAGAACTCACCGCCATCTGGATCGCCTTCTTTATCTGGATGCTGGTTCGGGGCGGGGCGCTGGTGCATAAATTCCGAAAGAAATACCTGCATTCCAGAGGCTGATACTTAGTTCAGGAGGTTTTCCCGTGGATTTATCAGCATTATCCTTAACTTTGAGATAAAACAGAATTATATGACCACTACCCGCGAAAACGGAAGCCTGTACACCAATATCATCAACGGAATTGCCACCATAGAATTTGGCCATCCAGCCAGCAATTCCTTTCCGCTGGAACTGCTGGAGAGGCTGGAGAAGGAGTTTGACAGGCTTGCGAAAGAGGAGTCAGCGAGGATAATAGTTTTAAGGTCTGAAGGAGACCGTGCCTTCTGTGCCGGAGCTTCTTTTGATGAGCTGCTGGCTGTGAAGGATATGCAGCACGGGAAGGTTTTCTTTTCGGGCTTTGCCAATGTCATCAATGCCATGCGGAAGTGCGGGAAGCTTGTGATAGGACGCATCCAGGGCAAGAACGTGGGCGGGGGCGTGGGGCTTGCAGCTGCCTGCGATTACTGCTTCGCCACCGAACAGGCTGCCATCAAGCTTTCGGAACTGAGCATCGGGATAGGGCCTTTCGTCATCGCCCCTGCTGTGGAACGCAAGATGGGCGTGGCGGCACTGGCGGAGCTGAGTCTTGCTCCCAATGATTGGAAAAACGCTTACTGGGCGCTGGAAAAGGGGCTGTATGCAAGGGTTTTTGAGAAGGTGGAAGAGATGGATAAGGAGCTGGACCTGTATTCAGCAAAACTTGCATCTTATAATCCGGAGGCCCTTCAGCAGATGAAAAAAATCCTCTGGAAGGGTACCGAAGAATGGGAGCAACTGCTTCAGGAGCGGGCCGGGATCTCAGGGCAGCTGGTGCTTTCAGAATTTACCGGGAAGGCCCTGCAGCAGTTTCAGAAATAGCAGAAGGTATTGACCCCGGAGAGAGGAGAATTGACACTTAAGGAAAAAAACCATGTATATTCAACAGGAACATTTGCCCAAACCAGAAGATGCTACCGAAGAACAGCGATGGGGGTTCACCTTCTGGGAATTCATAGAAGGAAACTGGATTTACCTTTCACTGATCCTCTTTGTGCTGGCAGTTTTCCTGTACGCCCGGTACAGATGGCGCCAGCGGCACAGGAGGTAGAGGTCCAGAGCTGATGCTTATAACTACCTGGTCTTCAGCCAGCCGGTAATGCTCAGCCGTTCTGTCTTCACTGGTTTTACCTCGTGCTCCAGCACCTGACTTTCGAAAACCACCATTCTTCCAGGGAAGGGATATATCGTCTTTGGAACCTCTTCTCCGTCGATATTCTGGTAGATCACCAGCTCTCCCCCATACTCCGGCTGCCAGTCCTGCTCATTGAGGTAGCAGACGATGGAAAGCTTCCGTCTGTCGTCATTCTGGAAAGTGTCGAGATGCCTTCTGTAGAAGGTGCCTTCGGGATATAGGGCGTAGTGAAATTCCTTGTGAAGGATTCCCATAAAGCAGGTCCTGTTGAGGTAGTCGGCAAAATCATTGATCTTTCTGAAGAAGGTCTTTTCAGCCAGGTTTCCTTCGGCTTCATTCAGCCACATAATAAAATCCCCGCGGATGGACTTTGCGACCACCTCATTGGTACGGTTCCCGATGGCAGCCTTTTTGAAGTTGTCCTCCTCGTACTTCTGAAGCAGGGAAGTGCGCAGTTCCTCAACTTCCGAGAGATCAAAAAAGTCCTCGATTATCGAGTACTGCTGATGGAGCAGGTCGCTTATAATTGCCTCGTACTGTTGGTTTTCCTGAATGACCAAGGGTTCAAAATTTAGGTGCGCAAATGTATAGGAAAGAGAAATACGATGGACAAATTTTTTTAAGGGGTAAGATTTTTTTTCAGAAGGGGTTTTCGGTAGTACGAAAGCCTCGCCTTTATAATTCCCTTATCTTTGCAAAAAGTATTAATTATGGGACTGGTAAGAATTACCAAGCAGTTTTCCTTTGAAACCGGGCACGCCCTCTACGGTTATGACGGCAAGTGCAGAAATGTGCACGGGCACAGTTACAAGCTGGCGGTAACGGTTATTGGAAAACCCATCGAAGACAAGGAAAATGTGAAATTGGGGATGGTCATTGATTTCGCGGACCTGAAACGGATAGTGAAGCGGGAGATTGTTGATGTATTCGATCACGCTACGGTTTTTAACAGAAATACCCCTCACGTGGAGCTGGCCAGGGAACTATCGGACAGGGGCCACAGCGTGATTCTGGTGGATTATCAGCCCACCAGCGAGAACATGATCCAGAATTTTGCTGAAAAGATCAAGGCGCAGTTGCCATCGCAGCTTAAACTCTTCTCCCTGAGGCTTCAGGAAACCGAGACTTCCTATGCGGAGTGGTTTGCTTCAGATAACCCGTAAGGTGGCCTGAAGGGCGCATATTCAATTCTAGGGCCGAATTGTTATATTTACACCTCACAATTTATCAATGAACATTTCCGAAGGAAAAAAAATCTACTTCTCAAGCGATAACCATCTTGGTGCCCCCACCCCCGAGGCCAGTAAGCCGCGGGAGGAGAAATTCGTGAAATGGCTGGAGGAGGTAAGGCAGGATGCCGCAGCCATCTTTCTTCTGGGAGACCTGTTCGACTTTTGGTTTGAGTACAAGCACGTGGTGCCAAAAGGTTTTGTAAGGGTGCTGGGAAAGCTGGCCGAAATAAGGGACAGTGGGATTCCTATCTACTTCTTCGTTGGGAACCACGACCTATGGATGGAGGATTATTTCGAAAAGGAACTGAATATTCCGGTTTACAGAGAACCCAGGGAGTTTCTCCTCAATGGAAAAAGCTTTCTTATAGGGCACGGAGATGGATTAGGACCGGGCGACAAGGGCTACAAAAGGATGAAGAAGATATTTACCAATCCGGTAGCTAAATGGTTCTATCGGTGGCTGCATCCGGATTTGGGGATGCCGCTGGCGCAGTACTTTTCGGTGAAGAACAAAGCCATTTCAGGGGAAGAGGATGTGGAGTTCCTGGGGGAAGAAAAAGAATGGCTCATCCAGTACTGTAGAAGAAAACTGGAAACAAAGCATTTTGACTATTTTGTATTTGGGCACAGGCACCTGCCCCTGGAAATTGAGCTGAAGGAAGGATCTACTTATGTAAATCTTGGGGACTGGATCAATTACTATACCTACGGGGAATTTGATGGGGAGAGGATGAATCTGAAGGAATATAAATAGTAAAGACCTAACAAGTTTAAAAAACACGTTAGGTCTAAAAAATAAAAAAGGTGGAAAAGCTCCCACCTTTTTTGCCCCAAATCTACCATGAACTTAACCTACTTATGTTATGGCTTAGCTAAAGTATATATAATAAATTATCTTCCCGTGAATTTTAGACGAAGTGCAGGAATATTAGATAAACAACACAATTCTCTAAGCAACCGTGGGAAAGGGACTTAATAAGCCCGTTCTTTTTTGCCTTCGTAGAAATTAATAAATGCCCTGTTAACCACCCGGTTACCACCAAAGGTTGGGTAATTTCCGGTAAAGTACCAGTCCCCCAGATTTTTCGGGCAGGCTTTATGAAGATTTTCCACGGTCTGGAAGATCAGCTTCACCTCTGCTTTCACGCTCTCCTCGCTTAGCATTTCCGCTATCTTGTCAGAGATCTGTTCATTGCTGAAAGGTTCGTAGATTTCCTTCACAAAGTTCTGTACCTCCCGGTCCTCGAGATCAACCTGAGTAAGACACTTTTCGTATACCTCTTTTATGACGTGCTCTTTTCCATTTTCTTTCAGCAGTTCCAGGGCAGCCCTGAAGGCTGCCAGGTCCTCAAGCCGGGCCATGTCTATCCCGTAACAGTCAGGATAACGGATCTGGGGAGCCGAGGAGACTACTATTATCTTCTTAGGATTCAGGCGGTCCATCATCTTGATGATACTCTTTTTAAGAGTGGTCCCCCGTACGATACTGTCGTCGATGATGACAAGGCTGTCCTCAGGTTTTACCACCCCGTAGGTGATATCGTAAACGTGGGCCACGAGGTCATCGCGGCTGCTGTCTTCGGTGATGAAGGTACGCAGCTTTACATCCTTGATGGCAATTTTTTCAGTTCTCAGCCTAGCCGAGAGGATCTGGTGAAGACGGGCATCGGTAAGGCTTTCTTTTTCAGCCAGGATGGCTTCATTTTTCTGCTTGTTCAGCTCGTCCTGGGCAGCCTCCACCATCCCGTAAAAAGAAGTTTCGGCGGTATTTGGAATGTAGGAAAATACCGTATTAACGGTATCGTGGCCTATAGCCTTCAGCACATCGGGCATAATGAATTTCCCGAGGTCCTTTCGTTCCTGATAAATTTCGGCGTCACTTCCCCTTGAAAAGTAAATTCTTTCGAAGGAACAGGCTTTGCGTTCCAGAGGTTCAATGATCTTTTTAATTCGTACTTCTCCGCTTTTCTTGGTGATGATGGCGTGCCCCGGAGGCAGTTCCACCACATCCTTGAAATCTACGTTGAAGACGGTTTGTATGACCGGCCTTTCAGAAGCTACCACTACAACCTCGTCGTCCATATAGTAATAGGCAGGACGGATTCCTGAAGGATCCCTTAGTACAAAAGAATCTCCGTGGCCCAGTAAACCAGCCATGGCATAACCTCCGTCCCAGTTCTTCGAGGATTTCCGAAGGATCTTAGCGACGTTGAGTTTTTCAGCAATAAGAGGGGAGGCCTCGACTTTTGAATAACCTTCCTTCTTCAGTTTCTTATATAGTTTGGCCACCGCATCATCAAGGAAGTGCCCTATTTTCTCCATCACGGTAACTGTATCGGCGTGTTCTTTGGGATGCTGCCCCAGCTCCACCAGACTGTTGAAAAGCTGGTTCACGTTGGTCATATTGAAGTTCCCTGCAACAATCAGGTTGCGGTGCATCCAGTTGTTCTGCCTCAGGAAGGGGTGGACACTCTCCACGGAATTTTTTCCGAAGGTACCATAGCGCACGTGCCCAAGGAACACTTCCCCGATATAGGGAATGTGCCGTTTCTGAAGCGCCACGTCATCGGAATATTCAGGATGAGCGGTCATTTCCTCGTTGATCCTTCCGTTTATCTGAGAAAAGATATCCTGGATGGGCTGGGCAGCAATGGATCGCACCCGGCTGATGTATCGGTCGCCCGGTGCGGTGTTGAGTTTAATGCTTGCCAGCCCTGCGCCGTCCTGGCCCCGGTTGTGCTGCTTCTCCATCAGCAGGTACATCTTGTTGAGTCCGTAGAAGGCCGTCCCGTATTTTTCCTTGTAATACTCCAGAGGTTTCAGCAGCCTGATCATGGCTATTCCGCACTCGTGTTTAATGGCATCACTCATAGGTCGTGGATAGTATTCGTTGAATTGGTCACAAAAAAAGCCCTGAAATTACAGGGCGTTATGTTAATTTAATTTCAAACTGAGTCAGGGCCTTGAACTCGTCGAGGCGTTGCAGGATCTCTTCTTTCTGAAGGTTCTCCATTCTTTCTGTCCCGAATTTCTCTACGCAGAAAGAGGCGAGGTTCGATCCGAAGATCACGGCGTTTTTCATGCTCTGGAAGGAGATGTCTCCCGTCTGGGCAAGATAGCCGGCAAATCCGCCCGCAAAGGTGTCTCCGGCCCCTGTAGGGTCGAAAACCTCCTCAAGAGGCAGCGCGGGTGCAAAGAAAACCTGCCCGTCGTGGAACAGGAGGGCTCCGTGTTCACCTTTTTTAATAACCACATATTTGGGTCCCATATCGGCAATCTTCCTGGCTGCCTTTACAAGGGAATGCTCACTGGTCAGCTGTCGTGCCTCCTCATCGTTGATAGTTATCACGTCAACTTTGGAAATCACCTGCATCAGTTCATCCCAGGTGTTGTCCATCCAGAAGTTCATCGTATCAAGGATCACCAGTTTCGGATTCTCCACCTGCTCCAGCACGCTCAACTGTACCAGTGGGTGAAGGTTGCCCAATACCACGATCTCGGAATTTTTAAAATTCTCAGGTACTACAGGGTTGAAATCAGCCAATACGTTCAGCTGGGTTTCCAGGGTATCTCTTGAATTTAGGTCATTGTGGTATTTTCCGCTCCAGAAGAAGGTTTTCCCGCCTTTCACGATTTCAGTAGCAGTAATATCGACCTTTCTATCTGTAGGAAGTACAAGAGTTTCCTGCGGAATTTTTTCACCCACCACCGAGACCACTTCAGATTCCACCTCAAACTGGGCATCTGCCAGGGCAATGAAAGTGGCTGCGCCTCCAAGAATTTTATCGGTTTTTCCAAAGGGGGTTTCAATGGCATCAAAAGCTACTGTGCCCACTATCAATAATTTACTCATACCTGGGTTTAAAAATAAAGTGCAAATATACGGATAATTGAAAGTCTGAAAGTTGAAAAGCTTCAAAAGATGTGGCAGCCCCTCCACATGTAACCGGGACAGCGATTAATTATAAGACATCAAGGGGTTTTCCTCTTATCTCCTCCCAACCATCTCCTGTCAATAATCGAAGATTCGCCGGTATTCATTCGTATTTTACCGGGTGAACACCGGCTATGCACCGAATAAACACCGGCTATATACCGGATAAGTACTGGACCTGGTAAGGTGGGGGTAGGACGTTGTGGATGCCTTTGTTGTTGGAAAATTGGGGAATGGAAAAGTTAAATTTGGAATGGCAGGGGGAGGGGTTGGTTCTTCACCCTATTCCAGGGCAGGTCCTGGAAATCTGTTTTTCTTATATAATCTGCGGGAAATTCCTTAATCGAAAAGTCCTTGGTTACCGCCCTCAAAACCCTCATCAATAAGTAGCCGGCTGGCTTTGGAGGCTTCCACCGCCAGCACATCGCAGCGTTCGTTCTGCACGTGGTTGTTGTGGCCCTTGATCCATTTGAACTGCACCTGGTGCTTACGGTATTCCTTCAGAAACTCTATCCACAGGTCCGGATTCTTCTTTTCCTTGAATCCCTTTTTCTCCCAGTTAAAAACCCAGCCTTTCTGCACCGAATCCACCACGTATTTCGAGTCGGTGAACACCAGCACTGAGGTGTTCGGATTCTTCAGCTTCCGCAGGGCTTCAATCACTGCCAGCAGCTCCATCCGGTTGTTGGTGGTGTGCTTGTAGCCCTGCGAGAATTCCCTGCGGTAGGGCTTCCCCACCCACTCCATAACAATTCCGTAGCCGCCGGGGCCCGGATTCCCGCGGGCAGCGCCATCGGTGTAGATGTGTACCTGGGGTTCAGACATCTTCAGAAGGGAATAAAAGGTTTTCAATGACCCTAGGAAAATGTGTGTATTCCAGGGCGTGGATCTTGTTGGCAATGTCTTCGGCAGTATCTTCAGGTTCCACGGGGCAGGTGGCCTGGAAGATGAGCTTCCCCTCATCGTAGTTTTCATTGACGTAATGAATGGAGATTCCCGTTTCCAGCTCCTTCTTTTCCAGCACCGCCTCGTGCACCTTCATCCCGTACATCCCTTTTCCGCCGTACTTTGGGAGGAGAGCGGGGTGGATGTTTATCACCTTATCCTGGAATTTGTTGAGGATCTTCTGCGGAAAGATCCAGAGAAAACCGGCAAGAACAATGAGGTCAGGGCTCATGTCCTTCAGCAGGTTAAGCATCTCATTCGACTCATAGATCGCCTCGCGGTCGAAGTGCAGCGCCTTTACATTCAGTTTGTGGGCCCGTTCCAGCACTTTTGCTGACCTGTTATTGGAAAAAACTGCTATCACCTTCACCCGCTGGTCCTTGTGGAAATATTTGATGATGTTTTCGGCGTTGGTGCCGGAGCCGGAAGCGAAGATGACCAGTTTTTTAGGGTTGGTTAGTTCTAAAGCCAAGAGAATAAGGTTATTAACAATTATTAGGAAGTAAAATTAATTTCTTTGAGCGATATTTGCGTAAATTACAATCACATTTTTCAAGTAAAAACAGGTTTTAAAATAAAGTTTTTTATTTTTGCCACTTAATTCAAATTTAAAACAAGAAGATTATGTCAGACATTGCATCAAGAGTAAAAGCGATTATCGTTGACAAATTAGGAGTTGACGAGAACGAAGTAGTAAACGAGGCTAGCTTCACCAACGACTTGGGCGCTGATTCATTAGACACTGTAGAGTTGATTATGGAATTCGAAAAGGAATTCGATATTCAGATTCCGGATGACCAGGCAGAAAACATTGCAACTGTAGGCCAGGCAATTTCTTATATTGAGGACGCAAAAAAATAAAAAGTAATATACCTTTATGGAGTTAAAGCGAGTTGTAGTTACAGGATTAGGTGCCCTTACTCCAATCGGGAACAATATTGAAGAATATTGGGATGGGTTGGTGAACGGAAAAAGTGGTTCAGCGCCTATTACTTATTTCGATTCTGAAAAGTTCAAAACTAAATTCGCTTGTGAGCTTAAAAACTTTAATGTTGAAGATTTCTTCGACCGAAAGGAAGCCCGGAAACTCGATAAATTTGCCCAATACGCTCTTGTGGCCTCAGATGAGGCCATAAAAGATGCGGGAATAGACCTTGACAGCGTAGACAAGCTGCGGGTTGGGGTTATCTGGGGTGCCGGGATCGGAGGTCTTGAAACTTTTCAGGATGAGGTGATCAATTTTGCCAATGGCGACGGAACACCTCGATTCAATCCTTTCTTTATTCCGAAGATGATCGCCGATATTGCTCCTGGAAATATTTCCATCAAGCACGGCTTTATGGGCCCAAACTACACTACCGTATCGGCCTGTGCCTCGGCTGCCAACGCTATCTTTGATGCGTTGAACACCATCAGGCTCGGGTATAGCGATGTAATCGTTACCGGAGGTAGTGAAGCTGCAGTTACTCCTGCAGGAATGGGCGGTTTCAATGCCATGCATGCCCTTTCCACCCGTAACGACAGCCCTGAAACGGCTTCCAGGCCTTTCGACGCTACCCGCGACGGATTTGTATTGGGAGAAGGTGCTGGGGCGCTGATCCTCGAGGAATACGAACATGCAAAAGCCCGAGGCGCCAAGATCTATGCTGAGGTGCTGGGAGGCGGGTTATCTTCAGATGCCCACCATATGACTGCACCGCATCCCGAAGGGATTGGAGTGGTTGCCGTAATGGAGAACTGCCTTAGAAATGCGGGTCTTAATCCGGAAGACGTAGATCACATCAATACCCACGGAACTTCTACTCCGCTTGGAGATGTAGCCGAATTAAAGGCTATCAAGAAGGTCTTTGGTGAACACGCAAAAAACATCAATATCAATTCAACCAAATCCATGACCGGGCACCTTCTTGGGGCTGCGGGTGCGATTGAAGCCATTGCCTCCATCCTGGCGATGAAACACGGAATCGTTCCGCCTACCATCAACCACGAGGTGGTGGACGAAAACATTGATCCGGAATTGAATCTGACGTTGAACAAGGCACAGAAACGTGAGGTTAAGGTTGCCATGAGCAATACTTTTGGCTTTGGAGGTCATAACGCCTGCGTATTATTCAAAAAAATGGACGAATAAGATGTCGTAATGAGTGTTATTCGCAAAATATTAAATTCCCGTTCTAACAAAGGCGGGAATTTTTTTGTCGCCATAAATAAGATCACGGGCTTTAAGCCAAAGAACATCAACCACTACAAGAAGGCTTTCACCCACCGTTCCCTGAATCAGAAGGATGAGCTGGGCAACGCAGTGAATTTCGAAAGGATGGAGTTCCTCGGCGATGCTATGCTGAGTGCTGTTATCGCTGCGCATCTTTTTGAAGTTGTTCCAGGCGGAAATGAGGGTTACCTTACCAAGATGCGATCCAAAATCGTGAGCCGCAAACACCTGAACGAGCTGGGGAAGGACCTGGGGCTGATAGATTTTATACAGACCAACATTTCCAAGGACCAGTTCGGGGTGAACATCCACGGAAACCTCTTCGAAGCCCTGGTAGGAGCCATCTACCTGGACCGGGGATACAAATACTGCAAACGCTTCATCCACGAAAGGGTGATAACCCCATATGTGGATATTGAGCAGCTGGAAGGTACCGTCATCAGTTACAAGGGACTTCTCATAGAATGGTGCCAGAAGGAAAAGAAGGAATTCAACTATGAGGTTTATGAAGATACCGGGGTAGATGAGATGAAGCACTTCGCTGTAAAGCTCAGGATCAACGATCGGGTGGTGGCCAAGGCGAGGGCTACTTCAAAGAAGAAAGCTGAGGAAAAGGCCTCCAAAAGAGCCTACTATGCCTTTCAGAACAGGATAATTCAGGAGTAATTCCTTCCGGATAGGGGACATCGAAAAAGCAGGCTTCTGCTCAGAATCATTCAACAAACTACAACGTTTTCGTAAGATAAATAAAGATTTAGCTTAAAAAGCTTACATATCTGTCATACTTATTTTATCTTTAAAACTTAAAGCAATTGATATCATGCTGGCGCATAAACTTGTCTTAGAAGATTTTGACAATCCCTTCAAGCTTATAGCCATACACTGCTCTTCGGAAGAATACAAACTGGCTTTCCTCCTGAACCGCCATCTCAACCTCAAGCTTTCCAGGACCCGGAAGGACCATGATTACACCTCGAAAGCGGTGCGGGCGGAATTTGCGCTGTATCGCTATAACAACGAGAAGCAGTATTGCCTTTATTACCTGATAAGCAATAAATTCAGGGTAGAGTCAAAATCAACTTCAGGGATGGGATCCCTTTTTGGGGAGGAGACGCTGGATTCGAATATGATCTATCTGCTTCCGCAGTACAGGAACATCGATTTTCTTCTGAAGATAGAGGAGGAGTATGATTCGGTTTCAGAAAGGAAACTGCTGGAACAGATAAAGCAGATCCCGCAGGTCGCGACGGCATATACAATAGACACCGACCATTTAAAGTTTAAAGAAAATTTAATTTTTGACTAATGCCAAATAAGAAGACGAAGATTGTTGCCACCCTCGGGCCGGCTACCAGCAGCAAGGAGGTCCTGAAGGACATGCTGCAGGCCGGGGTAAATGTTTTCAGGGTGAATTTTTCTCACGCTGATTACGCCGATGTGGAGGAACGTATAAAGATGATCCGCGACCTGAATGCCGAATACGGGTTCACTGCCGCCATTTTAGGCGATTTGCAGGGCCCTAAGCTGCGGGTGGGGAAGATGAAGGAGGAAGTGGTGGTTTCGAAGGGAGATGAGCTTGTATTCGCTACCGGAGAGGAATTTGAAGGAACTGCCAAGAGAGTTTACATGAATTACGACAAGTTTCCGGAAGACGTGCAGGCAGGAGAACGGATCCTGCTGGATGATGGGAAACTTATCTTTGAGGTGGTAAGCACCAATAAGAAGAATGAGGTGAAAGCCAAGGTTATCCAGGGAGGGCCTCTGCGTTCAAAGAAGGGAGTAAACCTTCCAAATACCAATATTTCCCTGCCTGCGCTTACTGAAAAGGATATCGAGGATGCCGTATTCGCCATCAAGATGGAGGTGGACTGGATCGCTCTTTCTTTCGTAAGGAACAGCGACGACCTGATCCTGCTTCAGGAGCTGATTAAAAAGCACACCGACCAGAAGATTCCTATCGTGGCCAAGATCGAGAAACCTGAAGGGGTCGCCAATATTGACAAGATAGTAGCCTATTGCGACGGCCTGATGGTTGCCCGTGGGGACCTTGGGGTTGAAATCCCGGCGCAGGAAGTGCCTTTGATTCAGAAGCAGCTGGTGCTGAAGGCCAAGAAAGCAAGGATTCCCGTGATCATCGCCACCCAGATGATGGAAACCATGATCACCAGCCTTACCCCTACCAGGGCAGAGGTGAATGACGTGGCGAACTCTGTGATGGATGGGGCGGATGCGGTGATGCTGAGCGGTGAAACTTCCGTAGGGAATTATCCGGTGCAGGTTATCGAGAGGATGTGTCAGATTATAATGGCAGTAGAGAACTCGCCGTTGATCAAGGTGCCACACGAACCACCACACGTTCGTACAAAACGTTATATTACAAAATCAATCTGTTACCACGCTGCCCTGATGGCCAATGAAATAAAAGCAAAAGCCATCTGTACCCTTACCAACAGTGGATACACGGCTTTCCAGATCTCGGCCTGGCGTCCGGAATCCAATATCCTGGTTTTTACCTCGAATAGAAGGATCCTTACGCAGCTGAGTCTGTTATGGGGGGTTCGCGCCTTCTATTACGACAGATTCGTAAGTACCGATGAGACCATTGAGGATATAAACAGGATAGCTGCGGAAACTCAGTATGTGGAAAAGGGAGACTTGACCATCAACTTGGCTGCCATGCCTATCACAAGCAAAGGGATGGTGAATACCCTAAGGATTTCAGAGATCGAATAAGTTTCAGATATATTTACCCTACATAAGAGAGAGACGCGATTCATCGCGTCTTTTTTTATTATGAAGTAAGAAATTTTTATTGTTTTTGCCCTTTGTATCGGCGCCTGAGCTCTCCCTTCAGGGTATAGCGATTAAAATACAACATGATGGAGGTAAAGACTACAACAAAGGCCTGTGCAAAATAACAAATCAAAATTCAAACTTCAGCTGCACCGCAATTTCCTTTCTGATATCACTTCCTTTTTCTCCTGTATTGAGGTTGGAGATGGAGATTCCCAGTAGGCGCACCGAATTCCTTAACTTTTCCTGGTACAGTAGTTCCCTGATAACTTCCAGGACAGGTTCTTTTCTGGCGATGTGATAGTCCAGGGTCTTGCTCCTTGTCTGCAGGCTGAAGTCGCTGTATTTTATCTTCAGGGTTATGGTCTTACCTGCAACCTTATTTTTCAGCAGTCTTCTTTCCACATACTGAGTTTCCGCAGCTATCCTGTTTATATCCTC
>CBFGYW010000013.1:0-13572 GCA_965653085.1 uncultured Salinimicrobium sp. | reverse complement strand
GATAGTAATAGCAGGAAAGGAATACGGCAGCGGGTCCTCGAGAGACTGGGCTGCCAAGGGAACCAATCTGCTGGGTGTAAAAGCAGTGCTGGCGGAAAGTTTTGAACGTATTCACCGCAGTAATCTGGTGCAGATGGGGGTGCTTCCGCTGGAATTCGTAGATGGAGAAACGGCTGAATCGCTTGGTATCAAGGGAGATGAGAGCTTTAGCTTCAAAGGAATTGGCAAAAACCTCACTCCCGGAAAGCTGATCCAGGTGACAGCTACGGATGCTTCGGGTGGGAAGAAGAAATTTGAAGCCAGGGCAAGACTGGATTCAGAGATTGAGATCGCCTATTACCAGAATGGGGGAATCCTGCAGTATATCCTGAGGGATTTTATGAAGAAAATGTAGGAGGGAATTTTCTTTGAGAGGATGAGGTATGGCTCCTCCGATACCTAGACTTGGGGTGACGTCGGGTACAGGATTCGACGTGGGACCGGCCGCGACCTTTCTATACTGCGTGGCCTGAAGATCCCTCATAACTTTTCAAATGGAATTAATGTGCGCCCTTCTTCAGGAGGTGGGGGAATTTACGTTGGAACTTCTGAATACGGGGGGTGGAGACATTTCTGATATATGGATCATCGGGATGGTTCCTTTCATAATCCTGGTGGTAGGCTTCGGCTTTCCAGAACTTCTGGAAAGGAAGAACTTCCGCAGCTATTTCTTTTCCTAATTCCTCGCGGAGCTGGGCCTTCTTCTCCAGAATGATCTTTTTCTGCTCTTCGTTCTGGTAGAAGATTATTGACCTGTACTGGGACCCGATATCCGGCCCCTGTCCATTCTTCTGAGTAGGGTCCTGGGAACCGAAATACACGTCTACCAAAGTAGCAAAATCGACAACTTTTGGATCGTAGATTACCTCGACTGCTTCGGCGTGGCCCGTACGGCCAGTATTGCTTGCTTCATAAGTAGGATTCTTGGTGTGGCCTCCGGAATATCCCGATATGGCTTCCTTGACGCCCTTTACGCCTTCATAGATGGCTTCGACACACCAGAAGCAGCCACTGGCGAAATAAGCGCGCTCCAGCCCGTCCTGCGTGGGTACCACCACAGGGTCGGCATTCGCTATTTCAGTGCGGGTAGCTCTTTCTTCATTGGCGTTGCCACAGGCGGTGGTGAGGGCAAAGAACAGTAAGGTTATAAAGAGTTTCATCTCTAGTATTTTTTATATTGACCCTCCAGGGTCTTCTTTCCGTAGATAGCATAATCCACAGCTATTTCCCCATTTATTGCGAATCCCAGCCAGTCCAGTTTAAGGGAACCGTCGGGTTGTTGGGTCACGGTCGCTATGGGAGTATTTTTATCGAAGTCGTTCCACGGAATTTCGTTTTCGGTCCCTTCAGATTTGGTGACCTCGTTCAGAAAGACATTGGCTTTAGTATTTCCGACTTTGGAATATCTTGCAGTGATATAGATCTGGTCGCGGGCGATACACAGCTCGGTGGGTGTGGTAAAGGACACTTCAATGCAATTGCAGTTGCAGCTGCCCGGCTCGTCGGGGTCCAGCTGAATATATTTTCCGGAAAGGCTGGTCTGTGACTGCTGTTTCTGAACTTCGGGTTCTTCGCCTTCGGGTTCTGTCTGCACCCCATCTTTCTCAGTGGCAGCCTCGTCGATGACTTCAGCCTGGGGAGTATCGGCACTGCTGGTGTCTGCAGGGGCGGGGAGCTCATTCTGAACATCCACATCGGGGCCGGAGTTTCTTTTTTCATCGTTGCAGGCCTGCAGCAACGGGAACAGGAAAAGTAGGAACAGGAGCTTTCTCATGGTAAAAGTCTTTATTTTAAAGATAAGATTTCCTGAGGTATTAAGTGTGAAAGGGGTGTTAATGAAATGATTGACAGGGGGGGGGAGCTCTATTGCGGGAGCCAATGAAGGAGGTATAAAAAAAATCCCTTCGCCTGGAGAGGGAAGGGATCTGATATCTTTCAGTAACAATTTAGAAACTGGCGAACAACTGGTTCATTTTTTCCTTTTCTTCTTCAGCCAGCTGCTCATCAATAAGTATACGTCCACTATGCTCATCGGTGATGATTTTTCTGCGGCTCGCAATCTCCATCTGCACCTGTGGTGGGATGGTGAAGAAAGAACCTCCGGAAGCTCCACGTTCGATTGGCACTACTGCCAGCCCGTTTTTCACGCTTGTCCTGATCCTTTTGTAGGCAGTAACAAGTCGGTCCTCGATCTGCTTTTCGAATTCAGCAGCCTTTGCGATCAGGGCCTCTTCCTCCTTCTGAGTTTCAGCCAGGATCTCGTTCAGTTCACTTTTCTTGTGAGAAAGGTGTTTTTCACGCTCTTCAAGTCGGGCTTTCGTCTGGGTGATCACCTCATTTTTCTGCTCTATCTGGGCGTGGTATTCCCTGATGTGCTTTTCAGCAAGTTCTATTTCCAGTTCCTGGAACTCCACTTCCTTTGAAAGAGCGTTGAACTCACGGTTGTTGCGCACATTCTTCTGCTGCTCTGTATATTTCTTGATAGCGGTTTTTGATTCCTCTATCAGATTCTTTTTGGTGGTGATGTCATTTTGGATCACCGCCAGATCGGCTTCGAGTTTTTCTATACGGGTATTCAATCCGGCTACTTCATCTTCCAGGTCTTCTACTTCCAGCGGAAGCTCGCCTCGTACGTTTCTTATCTCATCCACTCTGGATTCAATTAACTGAAGATCGTACAATGCTCTTAACTTCTCTTCTACAGTAACATCGGTTTTTTTTGCCATAGTTAAAAATACTTGATAGGATTGGTATTTGTGTTTGATAAAACGATTGCAAAATTAGCAAATTTTTTCTTAAGATAAGTATGCAGAAGGTTTTTTGTATACTGCTCACTTTCGAAGTGCCCGATGTCTGCCAATACCAGTGTTCCTTCGGCTTTGTAGAAGTCGTGATACTTCAGATCTGCGGTGACATAAACATCAGCCCCCGCTATTTTGGCGTTCCCGATGGCGAAACTTCCGCTACCTCCAAGCACGGCTATCTTTTTAACCTTCTTCCCCAAAAGAGCTGAATGTCTTATGCAACCTGTCGAGAACCTTTCTTTCAGAAGGTCCAGAAAATCCAGCTCTTCCATTGGGCTTTCAAGGTCACCAATCATCCCCATTCCTATGTGCTGATTCGTGTTCTCCAGCGAATATAGCTCGTAGGCCACTTCCTCGTAAGGGTGATTGCTGAAAAGGGCTTTCAGAACCTTTGACTCCAGGTGCTTTGAAAACGTGACGCCAAGCTGAATTTCCTTCTCGAAATGCAGTTCCCCCCGCTGGCCCTTTACAGGTTTGGAAGCCTCATTGCCTCTGAAGCTCCCCGTGCCTTCCAGATTAAAGCTGCAGTGGTCGTAATTGCCAATGCTACCGGCTCCGGGTTGAAATAAGGCCTGCCTCACTTTTTCAGCAGCCTCATTTGGAACGAAGTTGCCCAGTTATCTGATTGTTCCCGGCTGTGGGATCAGGATCTGCCTGTTCTTAAGGCCCAGCTGCTGGCAGATCATATCATTGACACCCTGGAAACTATTGTCCAGGGCTGTATGGATGGCATAGATCGCGATATCATTTTTTATTGCCTTGATGATGGCCCTTTCCACATATCCCGGCCTGCTGAAGTTCTTTATTCCCGAAAAAATGATGGGATGGAAGCTTACGATGAGGTTGCAGTTCTGGGCGAGGGCCTCGTCCACCACACTTTCGAGGGTGTCGAGGGTGACCAGTACTCCTGTCAGCTTCCAGTCGTGGGAGCCGGTGAGGAGCCCTACGTTGTCGAAGCCTTCGGCATAGGGCAGGGGGGCCAGCTGTTCAATGGAATTGGTTATATCCTGTATGCGCATTATAATATTTTAAATCAAATATAAATATTATACTTTCGCTGTCATGCGCCTCTTGAGAAAAATACTGTTTCCTTTTTCCCTGCTCTACTCCGGAATCATTTATGTCCGCAATCGGATGTATGACCTGGGGGTCCTGGGGAGCAGGAGTTTCAAGCTTCCGGTGATATGTGTGGGGAATTTGAGTGTAGGGGGAACCGGAAAATCGCCCATGATTGAGTATCTTATTAACCTTCTGAAAGAAGATTTTGCCATCGCTACCCTGAGCAGGGGCTATAAAAGGGAGAGCAAGGGCTTTTATCTGCTGAAAGGAACCGAGGAGGCGAAGGCAGTAGGGGATGAACCGCTGCAGTTCAAGAGCAAATTTCCTGAGGTCACCGTAGCGGTGGATGAGCAAAGGCAGCGGGGTATTGAAATGCTGCTGAGGACTGATCCCGCGCCGGAGGTAATTCTGCTTGATGATGCTTTTCAACACCGGAAGGTGAAGGCAGGGCTGAATATCCTGCTCACGTCTTATGGAAAACTATATGCTGACGATTGGGTGCTGCCAACCGGGGACCTAAGGGAAAATAAAAGCGGAGCCGGGAGAGCGCAGCTGGTAGTGGTTACGAAATGCCTTCTGGACCTGAATTCTTCAGAAAAGGAAACAATAAGAAGAAAACTAAATCTGAACAGCGATCAGCAATTGTTTTTTAGTGGGATATCCTACGGGAGCAGGATTTTAAATGATACCTCGCACTTGGAGCTAAAGGGACTGGATAAATTTCAGCTGGTTACGGGAATAGCCAATCCTAAGCCCCTGACAGATCATCTTAAAGCACAGGGACTGGAATTTGATCATCTTTCCTTCCCGGATCATCATAACTTCAGGGAAACTGAAATAGAGGCCCTGAGGAGGCATCCTTTTGTTCTAACTACTGAGAAGGATTATGTGCGATTAAAAGGGCTCCTGGCCCCTGAAAAACTGTTCTATCTGCCTATGGAGATGACTTTTCTGACAGAGGAGGAGAAGGGCCAGTTCGATCTAGCTGTGAGGCAGTTCTGTTCAGCAAACTGAAACAATAAGCAAGGCCAGGGAAATACTGAATTTGGAGCATAAAAAAATGAGACCGTGGAAGAGTCTCATTTTTTATTTTGGCTAATTCAAATTATCGTCTCAATAATCTGCTTACCCTGATTAATCAATTGCTGTGCCAAATTATACCGGCTCCTTTTCCTGGGAGAGATATTTATTTATCTTGTGGAAGAATTCCTCGGTTTTATAGGGCTTAGGGATGATGTCGTTGAAGCCATTCAGATAGAATTCATCAAGATTTTCATCCAGGGTTACTGCTGTAAGGGCAACAATTGGAATCTGGCTGTTGAATTTCCGGATCTCGCAGGTGGCCTCAATGCCGCTGATTCCAGGCATATGAATATCCATGAGGATAAGGTCAAAATCTGTTTCCCTCACCTTCTCAATGGCTATGGTTCCGTTGTCGGCCACATCGCAGATGACCTTCTGTTTCTCCAGGATCTTTCGGGTGATCATCTGGTTGATCTTGTTATCCTCGACCACCAGGATCTTTTTATGGTGCATGATCTCATTTGAGAATTCCACAGGTTCCACAATCACGGGGGCGGATTCAGCGGGGACGATAGGTTCCAAAGCCTCAAATTCCAGTTCGAAATAAAAGAGAGCTCCCTTCCCAAGGTCGCTTTCGAGGTAAATCTCGCTGTTCATCAGGTTAAGCAGGTTCTTTACAATGGAAAGGCCTAGCCCGGTGCCTCCAAATTTGCGGTTGATCTGCAGGGAACCCTGCGTAAAGTTTTCAAAAATGGCCTTCTGTTTTTCCTTGCTGATTCCAACTCCGTTGTCTTCGATTTCAAACTTCAGAAGCACCTTCTGATCTTTCTGGGAGACCTTTTTAACGCGCACCCAGATATCACCGCCTTCGGTGAACTTTATGGAATTTCCAATGAGGTTGATTAGGATCTGGGAGATTTTCAGGGGGTCTCCTTTAAGCTTCTTCGGAATCATCTCATCGAATTCCAGGTGAAGTTTGGACTTCTTGTCTTCCGCCGAATTCTTAAGGGCGATAAGTACATCAGAGATCCTCTTCCGAAGGTTGAAGGATGTGTCCAGCATTTCAACTTTCTTGGCTTCCAATTTATTGAGGTCAAGAATGTTGTTTATCAGCGAGAGCAGATATTCCCCGGAAAACTTCAGGGAATTCAGGTGCTCCTTCTGGTTTTCGGTTGGGCTTTCCTCCAGCAGCAGGTGGGTGAGTCCAGTTACTGCATATAGTGGAGTCCGAAGCTCGTGGGTAATGGTAGAGAGGAACTGCGCCTTGGCAAGGGATGCCTTTTCGGCGTTTTCCTTTGCTGTAAGCAGTTCTGTATTCTTCTTCTGAAGCAGATCGTTTGCCCTTGCCCGAAGGTTATTGTTTTTATACAGGGAAAGGGTTAACAGGGAGAGTATTGTGATGAGGGCGACGCTGAGGATGGTGGTCAGCTTGTTGACTTTTAGGGAGCGTTCCGACTCGGCATACAGGCTTTTCAGTTCGTTATAATTGCTCTTCATGCTGTCCATTCCATATCTGGCGGAAGCATCGGAGGCCAGGGCTTCCTTGTTGATGTCGTAGATGGAATCCCTGATCCTGTTGCTCTGGTGCAGGTAGGCGAGGGATTTTTCGTAATCCTGGATAGCTTCGTAGCTGTCGCTGAGAAGTTCGGTAGTGGCAAGTTCCATACTGGCGAAGCTGTCTTTCTGGGAAACAGCGAGGCCTTCCTCACCCTCTTTTATGGCTTCCCCATAATTCTGAAGTGCCAGCTGCGCCCTTCCGAGGAAATAGTGAAGCCTGGCGATCTCATATTTGTTTGGACTTTCGGAAAGCAGCTGTTTCGCCTCCTCGAAGAGCAGTCTTGCCTTCTCGGGTTTGGCTTCGGTATTCAAGGCAAGAATACCCCGATTAAGGGCTACAACCCCGAGGCCTTCATTATTGTTGAGTTCCGTGTACAGGTTCTGAGCCAGATTCAGGTAATCGGTGGCCCTTTCGTAGTTTTTCTGATTGTTGTAGATCTTGGCATAGTTGACATAACTGTAGGCCAGACCGGAATCGTCTCCAATACTGCGCTGGATAGCTACCGCTCTCTGAAGTTCTGTGGCAGCTTTTCCGAGGTCATTTCTTACATAATAAAGCTGCGAAAGAATGCTGCTGGAAAGAGCTATATACTGCTGATGGTCTATGCTTTTGGCAAGATCTAAGGCGGTGTTGAGCTGATTCAGGGCTTTATCGAAATTAACCTCATTTATTGCTTTTTCGGCATTACTGAGGAACTGCTCAATAGTGGCATTAATTTCATCCTGGTCCTGCGGACGGTTTTCTGCAAAAGTTAAGAGGAAACAGAAAAACGCCACTAAACAAATTACATGTTTTTTCATTGGGGGATCAGCTATGTGGTGTTAAATATAATTATTTATTGCAAACAAGTGAAATTAAATCCACCAGGCGGCTGGAGTAGCCAATTTCATTGTCATACCAGCCAATGATCTTGACGAAATTCCCTCCAATTACCGATGTCATCTGGGAATCGAACACACAGGAAGCGGGATTGCCAATTATGTCTACTGAGACGATAGGGTCTTCGGTATATTCAATTATATTTTTTAAAGTGCCTTCGGAAGCTGATCGGAAGGCTTCATTGATTTCAGAAATGGAAGTGCTTTTCTTCACCCTCAGCGTCATATCCGTGAGGGAGCCATTCGGAACAGGAACCCTGATGCCGCATCCCCCAATGACCTCACTCAAATCGGGAAAGACTTTTGTAAGGGCTTTGGCAGCCCCGGTGGTAGTGGGTACTATGGATTGACCTGCAGCCCTTGCCCTGCGAAGGTCGTGGTGGGGCTGGTCGTGCAGACTCTGGTCGGTAGTGTAGGAGTGTACTGTGGTTATATAAGCCTGCTGAACCTCGCACAGATCGTGGATCACCTTCATCATTGGTGCAGCGTTGTTTGTTGTACAGGAGGCGTTGGAAATAATGGTTTCCTCTCCCGTGAGGTGGTGTTGGTTAACTCCCTGTACCACCATTGGTATGGATTCATCCTGGGGAGGAACAGACAGGATGACCTTTTTTACTCCTTGCTGAAGGTGTGAAGTTAACAGCTCGCGGGTCTTAAACTTTCCTGTAGATTCTATGACCAGGTCTACCCTGGCTGAAGCCCAGTCTATATCTTTAGGTTGTGACGCATTAAAAACAGGCAATTTTTTTCCGTCGATAAGGATGCTATTGTCACCTCCTTTAATTTCACGTTTAAGGACTCCGTGCAGGCTGTCGTATTTCAGAAGATGCGCCAAAGTAGCAGCGCTGGCGAGATCATTAATTGCAACGACCTCGATATTGGGGTGGTCGAGGAGTAATCTGAAGAGATTTCGGCCTATGCGTCCGAAACCATTTATGCCTACCCTTATCTTTTTCATGGATTCTGCTGCTTTAGGTATAGTGGAAGAGATTAAAGAAGGTGCTTCTGGGCTTTATAGGAAGAACGTACCAAAGCTCCGCTTTCAACGTGCCTGAATCCCAGTTCCAGTCCTATTGTCTCGTATTTCTTGAATTGCTCAGGGGTGATGAATTCCTTAACGGGTAAATGTTTTTTACTTGGCTGAAGGTACTGCCCAATGGTAACTATGTCAAGATCCACCGATCTAAGGTCTTTTAGAGTCTGGATCACTTCCTCCTCCTGTTCCCCCAATCCCAGCATTATTCCTGATTTTGTTCTTCGAATCCCCTGTTTTTTAAGGTAATCGAGCACCTCAAGACTGCGTTCATATCTCGCCTGGATACGGACCTCCCGGGTTAGCCTTTTCACGGTTTCCATATTATGGGAGACCACTTCGGGATTAACTTCTATGATACGATCGAGATTTCTTTCCACTCCCTGGAAGTCAGGGATAAGAGTTTCAAGAGTAGTTTCAGGATTCATCCTGCGGATAGCCTTCACGGTCTCTGCCCAGATGATGGAACCCATATCTTTAAGGTCATCCCTGTCAACGCTGGTGATGACAGCGTGCTTGATCTTCATTATTTTAATGGAGCGGGCCACCTTTTCAGGCTCATCCCAATTCACGGTTTCGGGCCTTCCGGTTTTTACCCCGCAGAATCCGCAGGACCTGGTGCAGACATTCCCCAGGATCATGAAGGTGGCGGTGCCTTCACCCCAGCATTCGCCCATATTGGGGCAGCTTCCGGAGGTACAGATGGTGTGGAGGTCGTATTTATCGACAAGACCCCTGAGCTCGGTATATTTTTTACCGGTGGGGAGCTTCACCCGTAACCATTTGGGTTTTGGGGTTCTGGTAGAGGGAATTACTTCTGCTTCCATAGAAAATTTAATTGGGCAAAGATACAATTTTATGGGAAAAAGCAGGGCACTCAGAGGGGTATAAGTCCTTAAAACCGCAATAAGAGAAAAGCGCTTATCTGCTACGGGTCTCGATGACTTCAGCCAGCAATTTTTTGGCTCTTAGCAGCTTTACCTTGATGTTGTTCATAGGTTCGGCAAGGGTTTCAGAAATTTCCTTATAGCTCATTTCCTGAAAATATCTCAGATGAATTACCTCCTGGTAGTGGGGCTGCAGCTTTTTGATGTCCCGAAGCAGCTGCGCAAGGTTCTGTTCAGTGATCAGGGTATCCTCAATAGTGGGTGCATCGTCTGCTATCCTGTAAACCTTGGCATCATCTTCACTCGTGGTCTTATACTGAATGGAGGATTTTCGCTTTCGGAGAAGGTCCACGTGGATGTTTTTCGAAATGGCGATGAGCCAGGTCTTGAAGGAATAGGAGGGGTCGAAGGTGCTGATCTTGTTGAAGGCCTTGGAAAAAGTTTCAATGGTGATGTCTTCGGCGTCTGATTCGTTCTGGGTCTTTTTCAGCTGAAATCCATACACCTCATTCCAGAAGCTGTCCAACAGAAAATTAAAAGAACTCTGGTTACCACTCTGGGCCTTTTCAATATGTTTCTGCAGCAACTCAGGACTTACTTCCAATGGTCGGGTTTTGATATGATGTTAGATATAAAGATACCTAATTGAGCTGAAATTAAAAAGATTTCGAGTAAAGGAAAGAGCCAGATAAGATCTTTTTCTTCCAGTTTTTCACCAGATCTGTAAAATACTGTTGCCTGGATGATAAGACGCAGACCAAGAACTGCAAGAGCGATCTTCCAGTAGGTGGTGAAAAACAGAAGAATGAGCGAAATCCAGAAGAATATCTGGGATAAATAGAACAATCCCAAAAGGATCCTGTGCTTTGGCCTGTAATTTTTGGCAACTGAGACGTGCCTCTTTTTCTGATGAAACCAGGCTTTCAGGTTCTTCTTGGGAATACTCCTCGTAATGGCATTTTTAGAATAACAAAGCCCGGTATTCTCTTCTGTGGCGGCCTGGTTTACAAAGAGGTCATCATCCCCCGAACGCAGGTGAAGGTGGGTGGCAAAGCCGTTTTGTTTATAGAATTCTTCAGAGGTATAGGCGAGATTTCTTCCCACGCCCATATAAGGGTTCCCCCAGCGGGCATAAGAGAAATACTGAATGGCGGTAAGCATGGTTTCAAACCTGATAAGTTTGTTGAGCAGGGAGCTCTTTGCCTGGAAATATCCTCCGTACCCCAAAACGATGCTCTTTCCTTCCCGGAACTGCGAGCTCATTTCTGTGATCCAGCTGTCAGAAACTGGCATACAGTCCGCATCTGTGAACAGCAGGTAGGGATGTACCGCCTTTTTTATCCCAAGGGTAAGGGCATACTTCTTGTTTGCCCAGAAAGCTTCGTTGTTCTGGACATTGACGATCCTGATGCGGGGGTCTTTGCTCTGGAAATCCTCAATTACTTCCAGCGTATCATCGGTAGAGGCGTCATTAATGACTACCACCTCAAATCTTGGATGGTCCTGGGAAAGTACCTTCGGAAGGAGATCCCTAAGGTTCTCAGCTTCATTCTTAGCACAGATGATCACCGAAACCGGAAGGGGTTCCTGGGGTTTCTTGTTTTGATTTTCCTGAAAGGCAAATTTGAAAAAGCCTAAGTAATAGCAGATATTTATTAAGCTTATTACAACAAAACAGATAAGAAGTACCTGCATCTAATTACCTGGCTGCTTTGGGTTCTGAGCAATCTCTGGCTTCATCAGGCATTTTTCCGCAGTAACTGCAGGCTTCTCCACTTTGATTAAGAGCCGGATTCTGGCTGGCGCAGGTTCCTGCGAATTTTCCGTCTTTTTTTGCCCAGATCTTGATGGCGATCCCAGCAAAGGCCAGTGCTAAAAGTACTATGGTGATTATCAGAAGTTTCATGGCGAATCTTTTTGCAAAAGTACGAAAAACTGATCGTTTAAAAGAGGCATTATCCAAAAATTTCCCGGTGTCAGTTAATAATTTATTTACACACTTTAACTAAAGTTTATTGCCCTGGAGTATGCTGGGATTTGAAAAGGCAATACCTTGCATATCAGTAATTTAAACTAAAGACAAGTTATGAAATCTACACGATTATTTATAGTTATTTTTTCTGCAATGGCATTGTTTTCTTTTTCCTCATGTAATGACAACGACAGGAAAGCTGAAAATGACCAGATGCTCAATGACAGCATAAGACTGGCTGAGGAAAGCAGGCTGGAACAGGAACGAATGGAGCGGGAGAACAGCAGTGTTTTCGCAATGATGCAGGAGGACACGGTTCTAACCACTTTTTCAGGAAATCTCGAATCAAATGAGCTGTCGCGGGATTTTACGGAAAGTGAGGGTCCATATACGATTTTTGCCCCTTCCAATGAGGCCTATGAAAGCCTTTCAGCTGAAGAGAGGGATGCGTATAACGATCCTTTGAACATGCAGGAAAACAACGCCCGGCTATATTACCTGGTAGTCGACGAAGAGATCACTGCCGAAGATCTCCGTTCAGAAGTGGAAGCAAATAACGGGACCTATACTTTAACCACGATGCAGGGAGAAGATCTCATCGTGACTTTAGACGGGGATACCGTGGTTCTAACTGATCCAGCAGGGAACAAGGCGACCATAGTTGATATGGATATTGATGCCTCCAATGGGGTGGTGCACGTGATCGACGCAGTGCTCGTACCTTCGGATGTTACCACCAATGCTGCAACAGATATGAACAGAACCACAAAAACCGATACCACCTCCATGAATAATGTTGGAATGTAGAAAGTTATTCCTAAGTTTCGGTTTTAAAAAAGGCTGCCTAAAAGTAAGATTTCCTTTATTCCAAAATTTTTCTTGGAAGATGATAGGGAAAACCAATTTTTAGGCAGCTATTTTTTTAGAAGATGTTTACCTCTGGTTCCAGGGTTATTTCAAAAAGATGATCGACCTCCTGGCTCACTTTCTTTGAAAGATTCAAAATCTCTTCTCCGGTAGCAGCTCCGTAATTCACCAGAACCAAAGCCTGCTCCTTGTGAACTCCGGCGTCACCCTGCCGGTATCCCTTCAAGCCGGCCCTATCGATGAGCCAGCCCGCAGGAACCTTGATCTCATCTTCAGAAATTACATAAAAAGGGATCTCGGGGAATTTTTGTTGTAGGCCCTGAAACTGAGTTTTAGGAATTACAGGATTTTTAAAGAAACTACCACTGTTTCCCAGCACCTTGGGATCAGGCAGCTTCGACTGCCTTATTTTAATGACTGCAGCGGAGACTTCTTTAATTCCCGGATCGGATATACCTTCCGCCTCCAAAAACCTGTCTATGGAGCCGTAAGAGGTGTTCAGCTTATGGTTTTTCTTCGAAAGCCTAAAACTTACACTTATTATGATATACTGATCCTTCAGTTCGTTCTTAAAAACTGAATCTCTGTAACCAAATCGGCAGTCTTCCCTGGAAAACTCATTTACCTCAAGAGTCTGCCGGTGAAGAGCCTGGCAGCTCTCAAAAGTATCCTTGATCTCCACTCCGTAAGCTCCAATATTCTGAATGGGGGTAGTGCCAACATTCCCCGGAATAAGGGAGAGGTTTTCGAGTCCTCCAAAATCGTTTGCAATACAATACATCACGAATTCGTGCCAGTTTTCCCCAGCCTTGGCTTGCACCACGACACTGTCTTCAGTTTCAGAAAGGATCTCAATTCCCTTCAGATCTACATGTACAACAGTTTTATCCAGGTCGTGGGTGAGAAGCATATTGCTGCCTCCGCCAAGAATGAAAAGTTCTGAAGCATAAGTCTGCTTCAGAACCGATCTTAGGTCTGAAACACTTTCAACAGAGATGAATTGCCTGGCCTTTACATCTATTCCGAAAGTATTGTATGGCTGTAATGATCTGTTGGAGAAGGTCTGCATTAAGCTTTATATTCCTTTAAGGCGGCTTTTAAAATCTCAACAGCTTTCTTTAAATCCTCTTCCTTCAGTACATACGCAATCCTTACCTGATTCAGTCCAGTATTCGGAGAGGAATAAAAACCTGCAGCAGGTGCCACCAATACGGTTTCGTTATTAAGGTGGAAGCTTTCCAGCAGCCATTTAGCAAAATCTTCAGCATCTTCGATAGGCAGCTGCGCGATGCAGTAGAAAGCCCCTTTGGGCTTTGCCACAATTACTCCCTCGATCCCTTCCAGACCCTTGATAAGGGTATTTCTTCGGGAGGTGTATTCTTCAATGACTTCATCAAAGTAATCCTGGGTGGTGTCCAAAGCTGCCTCGCTGGCAATCTGTGCAAAGGTTGG
>CBFGYW010000012.1:0-13614 GCA_965653085.1 uncultured Salinimicrobium sp. | reverse complement strand
GGATGGATACCGCCTTGATCTCACTATTGGACAGGATCTCCGGAAACAGATCCCTGAGAAGGATCTTGATGGGGTCCTTGTATTTATTGATTTCCTGGGCATTGTCTATTCCTTCTGACAGCTTGGGGAAGGCACTGATATATTCCAGCATATTCTCCAAATATTCTTTAGAGATGCTGCTGCTTTCATTCCTGAGCTTGTCTTTATATTTCTCAATGATCTTGTGAAAGCTTATCACAATATCCAGAGGGTACATCTTTTGCTGTTCCATTCAATAAATTTAAATAATCCTGCTCCATATTCGTGCCATGGGGCCACATTAACAAAGATTTAGTCTTTAAAGATCAGAATGACCTGCCAGTTCTTTATTTTTGCAGTTAAATTGAAAAATACCGGTTATGAGATCAAGATTTTTAATGCTCTTTTCCTTGGTTACCTTTGCTGCCTGCGATAAAGGTTCAGATTATAAAATAAGTGGAACCCTTCAGAATGCTTCCGAGGGCCAGAAAATATATGTGTCGGCGCTTGATGGGGCTACCAATCAACCGAAGGTCATTGATACCATTGAGGTGGTGGATGGAGAATTTGCCGCCGATCTGCCCGAGGTGGAGGAGCCTACCATCAGCTTTCTGAATATGGAAGGAGTGAATGGCAATGTGTTTTTTATTGCAGACAATACTCCTATCAGCTTCGAGATCTACCCTGACAGTCTCTATGCAACAAAAATAGAGGGTGGGACCGACAATAAGGTTTTGACGGATTATACTTCCAACCTGATGGAAAGACAGAGGGAACTGCTGAAAATAAGGAATTCCATGATGCAGGCTTTTTCGACCCAGGACAACTCGCAGGTAGCAAACCTGCAGAACGAACAGGAGGAAGTAGCCCACCAGATGCAGCTGGAGAAAAAGGAATTAGTGGAGAAACACCCAAATTCTATTATTTCTCTTATGGTGCTTCAGGAAATGATTGGGAGCAGAATGTTTGAAACCGCTGAACTTAAATCTCTTTTTGAGAATCTAAGTCCTGAACTTAAAGCTACCCAATTTGCAAAAACGGTTGAGAAAGACCTTTCCAATCTAAGCCTGGTGGAGATTGGGAACAAGGCCCCAAATTTCAGCGCCCCTACGCCTGAAGGAGAATCTCTCGCCCTGAACGATGTCCTGGGAAAAGTGACCCTGATCGATTTCTGGGCGTCCTGGTGCAAACCCTGCAGAATGGAGAATCCGAATATCGTAAGGGTTTACGAAAAGTATCACGACAAAGGATTTAATATCATCGGGGTTTCCCTCGACAGAGAAGGTGATAAGGACGGTTGGGTGCAGGCAATTGCCGATGATAAGCTCACCTGGCCTCAGGTTTCAAATCTTCAGTTCTGGCAGGACCCTATAGCTCAACAATATGGAATCAGGGCCATTCCGGCGGCCTTCCTGCTTGATGAGAACGGAGTCATCGTTGCAAAGAACCTAAGAGGGGAAGCCCTGGAAAGAAAAGTGGCTGAGCTTCTGAACGAACAATAAATATTTCAAATGAAGAACAGAAAAGGCTGCCATGGCAGCCTTTTCTGTTTAAATATAGTACTGAACAGGCACATCGTTTCCTGAATCGTAAAAGCCGAAAAACAAAAACTGCAGTTTCCCTCCAATAGGTAAACCGCAGCTTTTACTTTTTGCTTATAACAGGATTCTAGTACAGGATAAATCCTACGTTTACTTTCACAGTCACTTCCATTTCGCCCGGTGCTATGGTTTCTCCCTGTGTGCTATCTGAGCTCTCCATTTTCGCTACCCGATACACCGGCTGATATTGCTGGCCTTCGACTTCATTTATCATAACGGCACCACCCATCTTCTGCCCTAAGGCTGTGACATATTCTTCTGCCTTTGTTCTGGCATTCAGTATAGCCTTCTTTCTTGCTTCCGACTTCAGTTTCTCTTCGTTGGAAGTCTTGAATTCAATTCCGTCTATACGGTTCAGTCCTGAATTCAGCAATCCGCTCATAATCTCCTCATACTTTTTCAGATCATCCAGATGAATGGATATTGCCTGATTGGCAGAAAAGAAATATTCCTTTGCATTATAATCGTACTCCTTATTGAGCCTGATATAATCTGTCTGAATGTTTTTGGCAGGAATACCTTCAGATTTCAGGTATTTGATCACCTGATTTACGACGCTGTCGTTCTGTCTTTTCACTTCAGTTGCAGATTTCCCGGTGTGCTCCACCCGGGCTTTAATGACAACTTTATCGGGAACAACAGTCACCGTTCCCTCTCCAACCACCTGAACCATAGGCGCTTGCGTATTCTGCGCAGTTGCAGCAAAAGTTGTGAAAAATGCGAATAATAGTATTAATTTTTTCATCTTATTAAGGTTTTTATTATGAAATCAACTTTAATGCCATTATAGTTTCCCCGTCCGCTGAAGTATAAATAGCAGGAGGATGGGAAGGGCCAGGAGGATGACCATCAGTAGGTGTTCGCTGAAGATCCAGGGTGCCAGCAGGAGCGTAAGCACATAACCTCCCACCGCTCCTCCGAAATGTGCGTCGTGTCCAATATTTCCCAGCTGTCGTTTCATTCCATAGATTGAATAAAATAAATAACCTACTCCGAACAGGTACGCGGGAATGGGAATGGGAATAAAAAATAAATACAGGCTCATATTCGGGTACAACAGGATTCCGGCATAGATGATTCCCGAAACTGCTCCACTTGCTCCAACCGCATTGTATAAATACTCGTGACGATGAAAATAGTAGGAAAGAAGGTTTCCGATGATGAGGCTCGCGAGATAGATCAGGGTAAAGCCTACAGGGCCCAGCATGCTTATCACTACATCTGCAAAAAAGTAAAGGGTAAGCATATTCAGAAACAGGTGTGCGGTATCCACGTGCAGAAAACCTGCTGAAAGAAATCTAATTTTTTCGCCCCTCTGAATGGCCCCGATGTTGAATTTATACTTTTCGAAAAAGTAAGGATCCTTGAATCCTTTATATGAAATGAAGATATTTGCAGCAATGATGGCAATGGTCACGAGGTTCAAATCTCCCATAGAGGCTAATGTTTAGTGCCAAATATACCATATATTTGCCCAAATACTTTCCCCATGCAGCGTTTAGTTTACTTGCTGGTTTACCCTCTTCTCTGGATCATTTCAAAACTTCCCTTCCCAATATTCTACCTGGTTTCCGATTTCATTTTCTTCCTTGTGTTTTACATCTTCAGGTACAGAAGGAAAACCGTGAAGGAGAATCTTCGCCTGGTATTTCCTGAAAAATCGGAGGAGGAACTGAACAGTATAGAAAAAAAGTTCTTTGGGCATATGGTGGATATGTTCCTGGAAATGATCAAAAGCATCTCCATCTCCAACAAGGAACTTAAAAAACGGTTCAGGTTGAAGAATATTGATGCTCTGAGGGAGATTGAATCCCAGGGAAAGAGTATTCTTATGGCCTGTGGGCATTATGCCAGCTACGAATGGATGACTGCCCTGCAACTGTATGGGATCGCATACAGAGGTTTTGGGGTGTACAAAAAAGTGAAGAATCCCTACTTCGACAGACTGGCAAGGAGGATCCGTGGAAGATATGAGGGGGTACTGATTCCGACGTACAGGGCAACAAAAACCATTACAGAGAATCAGGAAAAAGGGGTAAAAGGCATTTATGCGATGATCGCTGACCAATCCCCTAAATTATCCCGGGCAAAAGCCTGGACAGATTTTATGGGTATAAAAGTACCTATTTTCCTGGGAACAGAGAATCTTGCCAAGTCCCTGGATATGGCCGTTATCTATTTACAGATCGAGAAGGTAGGAAGGGGTTATTACGAAGCAACTTTCAAGACCATAAGTATCAATCCGAAGGAAGAGGATGAGTTTTATATCACCAGGGCTTACACAGAACTTCTTGAACAACAGATTCGCGAGAAGCCGGAATATTACCTCTGGACCCATAAGCGATGGAAACACCGAAATGCTCCCATCCCCAAGGATGCCCTGGTTTTTTAAATAACACCCAGTTCTTCCGTAAAATCTGCGAGAAATCCGCGAGATCTGTGCAATCTGCGGGAAACCAAAACCTTGAGAAGCTTCCTGCACTACCTATAGGTTTTTATCTGCGTAAAATCTGCGAGATCTGCGCAATCTGCGGGAAACCAAAACCTTCAGAAGCTTCCTGCACCACCCATAGCAAAAGGATTTCTAAATCCCTGCAATCTCCTTTATCTCAGAGATCATCCCTTCCGCCGCCTCATCTGCTTCAGCCTGTGTCCGCGCTTCTGTATATATCCTGATGATAGGCTCAGTGTTCGATTTCCGTAGATGTATCCAGTGATCCTTAAAATCGATTTTGACACCATCAATAGTAGAAACCTCCTCAGCTTTGTATTTCTTTTCTACCTGCTGTAAAATGTTATCGACATCAAGTTCAGGAGTGAGTTCAATTTTGTTCTTGCTCATATAGTATTCCGGATAGGATCTCCTGATCTCTGACACCTTCATCTTCTTTTCTGCCAGGAAAGTAAGGAATAAAGCCACCCCCACCAGGCTGTCACGCCCGTAGTGCAGCTCAGGATAGATAATTCCCCCATTGCCTTCCCCACCTATCACAGCCCCGGTTTCTTTCATCAGCTCAACCACGTTTACTTCCCCTACAGCACTGGCCCTATATTTTCCACCGTGCTTTTCAGTAATATCCCGAAGTGCCCTGGAGGAGGATAAATTGCTCACCGTATTTCCGGGCGTCCTGCTCAAAACGTAATCAGCGCAGGCTACAAGCGTATATTCCTCCCCGAACATCTCCCCATCCTCAGCAATAAAGGCCAGGCGGTCAACATCAGGATCCACTACGACCCCCAGGTCGGCTTTTTCTTTTTTGACCAGCTCACATATTTCCGTAAGGTGCTCCTTTAATGGTTCCGGGTTGTGCGGAAAATGTCCCGTTGGCTCACAGTATAATTCAATGACCTTCGCTCCCAGCCTCTTCAACAGCTTCGGAATAGCTATTCCCCCTGTAGAATTTACGGCATCCACCGCAACAGTCAGATTGGCTTCAGAAATTAAGGCAGCATCCACAAGGGGAAGCTTTATGACCTCTTCTATATGCGTCTCAATATAATGATCCTTCTTTTCTATTTTCCCCAGGGCATCCACTTCGGAAAAACTGAAATCCGCAGCCTCTGCTATTTCAAGGATTTCAGCTCCATCCTGCCCACTTAGGAACTCCCCCTTCTCATTCAGAAGCTTCAAGGCGTTCCATTGTTTTGGGTTGTGGCTGGCGGTAAGGATTATTCCTCCTTCAGCTTTTTCCAGGGGGACCGCTATTTCCACAGTGGGCGTGGTAGATAGCCCCAGGTCAATAATATTTATGCCCAGGCCTACCAGGGTGTTCATCACCAGCTGCTGGATCATCTCTCCCGAGATTCGGGCGTCGCGACCTATTACCACTGTTATGGCCTTAGCCTGGTTGCGGTCTTTTAACCAGCTACCATAGGCTGCTGCAAATTTCACTGCGTCCAGAGGGGTGAGATTTTCTGAAGGCTTCCCTCCTATGGTTCCCCGTATTCCGGAGATGGATTTTATTAAAGTCATTCTCTACTAATTTTCCGGCGATGCCGTATTTTTTCCCAAAGATAAAGTCTCTTATGCCCTTCCGCAAAACTTAACCTAAATTAAACTCAATTCCCTAACTTCGTCTGGATGAATTTTCTGGCACATATCTACCTTTCAGGCGAAGATAAGGAGTTGACATTGGGCAACTTTTTCGCCGATTCCCTGAAAGGGAAATCTTATCTGAAATACCCTCGGGGAATCCAGAGAGGTGTGGTATTGCATAGGGCCATAGATTTCTATACCGATACCCACCCAACCGTAAGAAAAAGCATCTCAAGGCTTTTTGACACCTATGGGCATTACAGCGGCATCATCGTGGATATCCTCTACGATCATTATCTCGCGGTGCATTGGGTAAAGTATTCTCAGGTTCCCCTCGAAAACTTCATTGATGACTTTTATGAACTGCTGCAGGAGAATTATACCATCCTTCCAAAACCGGTTCAGCAGTTTATGCCCTACATGATCCGCGATAACTGGCTTTTGAGCTATGCTACTATCGAGGGAATCGGAAAAATTCTGTATCAGATGAATGAACGGACCAACCGGAAATCCAAAATGAATTTCGCTGTGGTGGAACTGGAGAAGCATTATTCGGAATTCGAGGCGGAGTTCCTTTCTTTTTTTGAAGAGCTACAGCTTTTTGTAATCAAAAAAACTGAAGATCTGGAATAAGCTCGGGCAGTTTGTCACAAAGAGGATCTGTGGAAATTCCACAGTCTCCACCAAAAAACTGGGGAATCTCTACACATCCTATCCTTTCAATAAAATCTAAAACCGGGATCACTTTTGGATGAAAATCTATTGGTAAAACTTGTTCTTTCTGGACTGGGCTCCGTTTTTACATAAAAAAACCCGGCTTAATGGCCGGGTCTTCTTCTTTCTTACTTCCTGTTCCTATATATAATGCCAGGTATTTTCAATTAGTCCAACATATTTCCAACCATAGCTTGACATATAATACCACTGATCCCTGTACCTCAACACGTTCACCCCACTGATATAGTAATAGTTACCATTCTCATAAGTCGGAGCGGCCGTGCTTGAACCTCCGGAAGAGGGATACATATTGTTGACTCCGGTGATATCCCCGGAAGACAATCCGTTTCTCTGAACGTTAAAGGTACTTCCGTCTTTCTTAACCATGGTAGGGGCACCATTGGCTGAGAAGGAATAAGAACCATACATCATTATAGAGTTGAAATCAAGGGAGGTTGTAAACTCGTCTCCGTCCATTCCTTGTTCGCTGTAGGTGTCAAAGTTATGCTCCCTTCCATTCTCGATATTGCCATAGTTGATAGTAATAAAGGATGTCCTGTCTATCCTGCTCTGCTCGTGCCACAGACCTACCGCGTGTCCTATCTCGTGAATGGTATTCCCGGTGGTACAGCTGCTGGAAAGCGTGATATTCTGTCTTCCTCCAACCATTCCCACATAAGAGGAACAACCTGACCCGGATACGAAATAAACGTAGTTGGACTGACTTGATCTCTGAACAAACTTCAGGTTTGTATTGGCCTCCCAGTGTTTAATAGCATCAATGACACGGGCCTGGTTCGATAGATTTGGATCTATGGCATAGTAAACAGTGTTGTTTGGCCATCTTTCCGAAGTTCTTCCCACACTCTTATTGGCCGGTGGGGTCTCACCTTTCTCGTATACTAATTTCTGGGGCTGGTGGGATACCATATTCTTGGATAATACGATATCTCCCTGATATACATACTCTCCGTTGAAGTCCTCAACAGGGACCTGGATCCCTCCAAAATATACCTCTGAAACTGCTCCGGGAGCGTCAAAATTTGCTGCCTCTGTAAGGACTTCATCTGAAACCACTTCTTCTGTAGCGGTCTCAGGCTGAGTAGCTTCAAGGCCTTCTATATCTTCTATACTGTCTTTGCTACAGGCCATAAGTGCCAGAGCAGGAACCAAATAAAATAATTTACTTCTTTTCATGAGTAGGGTTTTCTTATTAATACCATCAGCAGTTAATTTTGAGGGCTGCTGATTCTCTGTTAGGTTAACTCTTTTAATCATAATTTAAATTTGTGATTAACTTTCTGTTATCTTAAAAGCAAGTTAAAAATTTCCTTCTGGCTGTTCTATTGGAATAACTGTGCCAAAAGGTTTTCACTCCCTGAGTTTAACATCCTTTCCTACTGCAGCCTCTAAATTCTTACAAACTGAAAATGAGGGTTTTCAGGGGGGGTATATTCAAATTAATAGTTAGAAGGAAAATAATCTGAACAGGCTTTTAACTCATATAAAAACCCGAAATTTCTGTGAATATTGTTCTAATATTGAATCTTAAGTTCTTTAACTTCTCACTGCGAGATTAGGATAAAATTCTCCTAAGACCAACAAAATTGGAATAGATTTTAAGTTATTGTCTGGGAAATTTTTGAAGGGAAAAGTCGCGTCTGGGCCTTAATGAAGAATAAAAGCAGAGGATTTATGGGCTATTGGAGCAAAAGATGCCTGCCTGCCAGGGTATATTTCATAAGGGTACAAAAAGCAGGGATCTGTAGATCCCTGCCTGGATGGCGCGATGATCTAAAGTTCGCACGCAGTGAAATCGAAAAACAATCCCTGAACGTTGCTTGCAGGTCGAGATCTTCAGATCTCGACCTTTCGGACACCAATCTTGAAAATTGGCAAAGGCAGATTTAGGAACAGAAATAGGTGGGTTACAAGAGACTGGAAGCAGAAAACTGCACCCAGGGAAGAAAACCCTAATGGTGCTTCTTGTCCCTTTTTTTGTCCCACCAGACAAAGGCAACGAAAAGCACCAGACAAATAATAGAACCCCAGATGAGTCCCGTTTTAAGGCGTTCGTAATCCCCCCCAAGATAAGCAATGAAAAATATCAGTGGAGTAATACCCAGCATCGTTGCTCCCATGAATTTCCAATAGCCCATCCGCAAAACGCCTCCCACAAAGCTGATGGCATCATTGGAAAGAAAGGGGCTAAGCCTCACAACAATAACTGTCCAGAAACCGTATTCCTCAATAAAGGAAGTTATTTTCTTATCAGTCTTTCTTCCTATCAGTTTTTCAACGAGTACAGGCCCAAAATATCTACCAATAAAGTATCCAAGAGAAGAGGCTATATAAATAGCCGCCAGTAATATTACACTACCCCAGATGGGGCCGTATGAAATAATAGCCACCACCATTAAAACCGGAGTGGGAATGACGATCAGAAACATCTGCACCACCATTGCAACGATTATAAGTATAGGTCCCCAGTATCCGAACTGGGAAACCCAGGCTTCGGTTTCTTCATCATTGCCGGATGAAAGAGCTTTCCAGGCCTCATCTAAAAATTCCTTCACCGAAGGAATAAAAAAATAAGACAGGACTACTGCTGCAATGATCCCAAGGGAAATATACAGCGGTAGTTTACTCTGTTTTACTGACGGAGCTTCGACTGCTTCCTTCATATTAATTAATTTAAGGAAACCCGATGGATAGTTCCAGGGCTTCCTTCATTGGAAATAAAAAGATTTCCTGAAGCATCAAAAGTGAGGCCTTCAGGCTGTGGAAAATCGGTTTTATCTAGAATATATAATTGCTTGGGATCACCCTGGGGCCCTAATATCAGAAGCCTGGAATTCGCCCCTCCTACCAGATAAATATCCCCCGTTTCAGGATGAATATTTATTTCTGATGGCTTAAAAATATTCTTCACATCCTCTTCGTTAATATCTTTAAAGACAGGGTTATTCAGATCAATTTGGAAGACGGGGGCCTCCTGCATTTCCAGCGAGGCAAGGGGTACGGAATATATGCTTTTATACCTTTCCCCATTGGGATCTTCCTCCTTTACCGCGATCAGTAGCCTGTTATTTTTTTCATCCAGACATAGCCCTTCTGTATCAGCCTCAGAAGTCAAGGGTGTGTCAATCTTTGAAACCTGGGGTGAGCTGAGGTAATCATCAATTTTAATAAGGCTTCCGTCACTTTTAAGGACGAAGGCGGTTGTACCATTTAAGGCGACCCCTTCATAATCCCCGCTGCCCCCAAATTCAACCTCTTTCTCGATCTTTTTGCTATTTAGGTTGTAAATAAAAAGTTTCCCCAGCTCGTCCTGAACTCCTACTACCTTATTGTCATCAAGGTAAGCCATGCCTGAGATTTCTGAAAGTATCTTGGGAAGCTTCCAGGTTTCCTCTACAGTTACGGAGGAGGAAACAGGCGCGGATTCTTCTACCTCCTTTTCAGCAAGTACATAGATCAGTGCCACCAGAAGGAGCAGGCCAACTGTTGTAAGTGTAACTATTTTATTGATTCCCATGCTCAAAATTAGCATTCCAGCCTCTGGGGTCCTAGAGTTTTAATTTCATTTTAGCATTCTCTGAAATTGAGATGCCTTCGGGTCTTAAAGTTTATTAAAATAGGGAAGTAAATTTTAGAAGTATCCGTTTATTTGTTGGAACATTACGTTTTTATGTTTAAAAATTTCAAGCTGCAGTCCCGTATATCAAAATGGGTCCTGCTGATCTTTCTGGGGGTATCTCTTTTCATCAGCCTGCTTTTTATAAGTGTCTATGCAGGCCTTTGGGGAAAATTGCCTAATGCCTATGAATTGAAGGAGCTTCAGCAGAGCCAGGCAACCGAAATTCTTTCGGATGACGGCACTCTTTTAGGAAAGTATTACATATTCGACAGGCAGCCGGTGGTTTACAAGGAATTGCCTCAGCACCTCATAAATGCTCTTATAGCCACTGAGGACGTCAGGTTTTATGAGCATTCAGGAATAGACCAGCGAAGCCTTCTCAGGGTATTTGTAAAATCGCTTCTTATGCAGGATGAGTCTTCGGGCGGGGGAAGTACCATCACCCTTCAGCTGGCCAAGAATCTTTTCGGAAGGAATGACTACGGCTCTGTGAGCATCGTCATCAACAAGATCAGGGAAGCCATAATCGCCAAACGGCTGGAGCGAATCTATTCCAAGGAAGAGATCCTCACCCTCTACCTCAACACCGTTCCCTTCAGTGACAATACTTACGGAATAGAAAGTGCTGCCCGCAAATTCTTCAGCACTACCACTTCTGGCCTTTCCCTGGTGGAAGCAGCAACCCTGGTAGGCACCCTGAAGGCTTCAAATTATTACAATCCCAGAGCCTATCCCGAAAGGAGTGAACACCGCCGAAATGTTGTGCTGCATCAGATGGGAAAATATGATTTCATCAGTCCCAAGGAAGTTGAAGAGGCCCAAGCCACCCCGCTTACCCTCAAGTACAAATATTTCAGCCTTGCGGAAGGAATTGCCCCCTACTTCAGGGAAAATCTTCGGCAGGAGGTCAAAAAGATGCTGGACACCCTCAGGAATCCCAAAGGAGAACCTTATAATCTGTATCATGACGGACTGAAGATCCATACCACAATAGATTATGGAATGCAGGAGATTGCTGAGGAGGCCATGTCGGAACATATGCCCAAGCTGCAGGAAGAATTCGAAAAATCGCATAGAAGGAATCCTCCCTGGTTAAAGCAGGAAATTCTGAAGGAGGCCATAAAACGAACCGAGCAGTATGAATCCCTTGCTGCAGCAGGCTGGTCAGAAGCACAGATTATGGATTCCCTGAACCGGAAGAAGGAAATGGAATTGTTTGACTGGGGAAAGAAAACCCTTACCCAGGCCAGTTATATCGACAGTCTGCAGCATTACCTGAAATTTCTGAACATAGGAATGATCAACCTCGACCCAAATTCAGGAGCGGTAAAATCCTATGTTGGAGGCATCAATTATGAAAATTTTAAATATGATCACGTAGCCCAATCCGAACGTCAGGTGGGTTCTACCTTTAAACCCATTGTCTATACCGCTGCCATGGAGGCGGGGCTTGATCCCTGCCGATATTATTCCGTTAGGGAAGTAACCTATGCGGGTGGCTGGACCCCTTCCAATGCTACCCAGGAAGAGGACCCTTTTGTAAATTATTCGATGGAATATGCCCTGAGCCGCTCCATCAATACCATTGCGGTGAAGGTTTTATACGATGTGGGACTTCGCAATGTCATCACCCAGGCACGTAAAATGGGCATCACCTCTCATCTCCCCGAATACCCTTCCATTGCCCTGGGAACTCCCGAAATTGGGGTGGATGAACTGGCTAAAGCCTATTCCAGTTATGTCAATCGTGGAATTCCGGTCGACCCATATTACATCACAAAAATTGAGGATAAATCGGGTAATATCATTTATGAATATCAGCCTGACCCCCCTCGTGAACCTGCCTTTTCCAATACCACCCGGCAGATCCTTCTGGAGATGATGCAGACCACCGTGAACAGCGGTACCGCTTCCCGGCTCAGGTATAAATACAATTTAAAAAATGACATTGCAGGAAAAACCGGAACCACGCAGGACAACCGCGATGGCTGGTTCGTAGGGATAACCCCAAACCTGCTTTCGGTGACCTGGGTAGGAGCAGATAATCATCAGATAGGTTTCAGGACCACCTCCATGGGACAGGGAGCCAATTCAGCACTTCCGGTATTCGCGCTGATGATGCAGAAGATGAATCAGGACAGCACCTACAACGAGATCACCCAGGCAAAGTTTCCACCACCTTCCTCGACAGTAAGGTCTATGCTGGACTGCCCTCCAATGGAGCGCGACAATTTCCTGGAGCGGCTGTTTGGCAATCCTGATGATCCCGAGGAGGAACAGGCAGATGAGGAAGAGGAAAAGTCCGGGATCTTCAGCAAAATAAAAGATATCTTCAAGAAAAAAGAGGAATAACCTGCCTTACCTGTAGAGGGAACTTAGAATTTTCCCTGATTGATCCTCATCCTCAATCGGCGTTTATAATCCTCTTTAAGCCAGTCTCTGTAGTTTTTGGTGCTGTTGCTTATACAATACGCAAAACGTCGAATACGGTAAGCAATATCCTCCTCCAGGTCCTTTATCAGCAACCTGGCATCGAAAACGTCCTCACTGTTCTCGATACACATCCGGGCGTGCTGTTCGATTGAATTCTCCAGAACAGTCTTCGATTTCAAGCCTTTGGAAATGGTCTCATCATAAGCCGCTTCCACATCAAATTCCACGTTTGCTGTTTTGGCAAATTTTTTCCTGACATCGGGAGGCATCACATATTTGAAGTTCTGCTCGATCTCCTCGTCACTCACAAGATTCTCCAGGTAATAATCAGGAGACCTGAATATCTGTCTCCAATCTACGGGAGCACTCCATAGACCGAATCGCGCCGCATTATTTCCAAGATCAATAACAGTAAACTCGTCCTTCCCAGGAAGCACCCGTGAGCCTCGCCCTATCATCTGGTAGTAAAGGGTAAGGGATTTAGTAGCCCGGTTCAGGATGATGGCCTCCACCGTGGGCTCATCAAACCCGGTAGTAAGAATACTTACCGAGGTGAGAATTGCGTCGGGAGTGACCTTGAACCATTTCAGAATATCCTTCCTGTCCTGCTTGCTGGTGGTGTTGTCAAGGTGCCTCACCTCAAACCCCGCATTTCTGAAGGTCTCATAGACTTCCTGGGAGGTATTGATTCCATTGTTGAAGATCAACGTCTTTTTGCCCAGGCATTTCTCCATATAGGAATCCAGAAGCTTCTCCTGCATCATGAAATTCGAATACAGCTCCTCTGAAGACTTCACGGTATAATCCCCATTGATCCCAACCTTCAAAGAAGACAGGCCAACGTCGAAGCTATAAGTATTGGCCTTTGCAAGAAATCCCTTTTCGATAAGGGAACTGATGGAATCCCCTACTATCAGCTCCCGGTAGTTATCCTTCATCGGGAGTTTGATATTGGAACTTAAAGGCGTGGCGGTTACTCCGAGAATAAAGCACTTCTCAAAGAATTTGAAAAGCTTTCTGAAGGAGTTGTAGTGGGCCTCGTCGATGATGACCATCCCCAGGTTTTCCAGTTCCACCTTTTCATCGTTCAGGCGGTTGTTAAGGGTTTCCACCATCGCGACAAAACACATATACTGGTCCTGGTCGGGCAGATCTTTGATCTTGCTGTT
>CBFGYW010000011.1:0-13897 GCA_965653085.1 uncultured Salinimicrobium sp. | reverse complement strand
AAGGATTTTAAAAAGGCCTTGTTGGAGGATTTCGGGATCAGCTTCAACCGACTTTTTACCATAACAAATTTACCTATCAGCAGGTTTCTGGAGTACCTTCTGGCTTCGGGGAACTATGAAGATTATATGTCGGCTCTGGTAGATGCGTTCAATCCGGCAGCTTTAAGCCAGCTAATGTGTCTGAATACTCTATCCGTAGGCTGGGATGGCAGGCTCTATGACTGTGATTTCAACCAGATGCTTCAGATGCCTATAGATTCGACGGTAAGACATATCCGGGATTTTCGTTCGGAAGCCATTCAGGAGAGAAGAATTTTCACCTCACAACACTGTTACGGCTGCACCGCCGGAGCAGGTAGCAGCTGCCAGGGAGCCCTTATCTGAACCTATGCAGGGAAAACATCGACTTCTGATAATATTCGTTCGGAATCCGGAAAAAGGAAAGGTAAAAAAACGGTTGGCTGCAAGTGTTGGAGAGGAGGCAGCGCTGGAGATCTATTTGCAGCTTCTGGAAAATCTGTCTACAGTGATAAAAGAAATACAGGTGCAGAAACAGATTCATTATTCAGAGTTTATTCCGGAGCAGGACCGCTGGGGACCCTATGAAAAAAGGCTTCAGAAGGGAGCAGATCTTGGAAAACGAATGGAACAGGCTTTCCAGCAGGGCTTTCAGGAGGGTTACAGGCAGATCGTTCTGATAGGAAGTGATCTTCCACACCTGAGTCCGCAGGACCTGATGGACGCCTTTTCTGCTTTGGATAAAAAAGAACATGTCCTGGGGCCGGCGGAGGATGGAGGATATTATTTAATTGGAATGAAATCCTTAAATTCGAAAGTCTTCCGGAACAAAAGCTGGGGCAGCAGTTCAGTGCTTCAGGAAACGCTGGAGGACCTTAAAACCGATTCCCTGTGCCTGCTAGGAAAAAAAAGAGATCTGGACACCTACGAGGATCTACAGGCCTTCCCGGAATTCAGGAAATATTTAAAATATACAGATGATAAAATCAATACAGGAGACAACAGAATTTTTACAGAAAAGAGGCTTTGAGGCCCCTGAAATAGGAATCATCCTTGGCAGTGGACTGGGGAAACTGGTGGATGAGATCGATATTTCAGCAGAAGTCAGCTATAACCATATCCCCAGTTTCCCGACCGCGACGGTGGAATTTCACAAAGGAAAACTCATCTACGGCGAACTGGAAGGTAAGAAGGTGATAGTTATGCAGGGCAGGTTTCACATCTACGAAGGCTATTCCCTTTGGGATGTAACCTATCCAGTGAGGGTAATGAAACAGCTGGGGATACAGAAGCTGCTTGTTTCGAATGCTTCGGGTGCCATCAACCTTGATTACAAAAAGGGAGACCTGCTATTGATCGAGGACCATATAAATCTGCAGGGGGGGTCGCCCCTTGCCTTCAGAGGGGTAGACCTGCTGGGCAGCAGGTTCACTGATATGAGCAGGCCCTATGACCCGCAGATGAGTCAGCTTCTGGAGAAGATAGCCCAGGAAAAAGAAATAACCCTTCACAAGGGGGTGTACGCTTCGGTGGTGGGGCCGCAACTGGAAACGCGGGCGGAATATCGATACCTCAAGATAATAGGCGCTGATGCTGTAGGGATGAGTACCGTTCCCGAAGTTATTGTTGCCAATCACCTGGACCTTCCGGTGGCGGCTATTTCAGTGATCACTGATATTGGAGATCCCGAGAATCTGGAACCCGTGGATATAGCAGACATTCTGGAATCTCCTGCCAGGGCGGAGCCGCAGATGATCAGTCTTTTCAAGGAACTCTTTAAACGTATATAACTACTTGAAAAAGGGCGGTAATATTTCCTTGAATAAAAGGGAGCACGTAGTGATAATTGGAAACGGGGTAGCTGGAATCACTGCCGCCAGGCATATCAGGAAAATGAGCAACAGGAGGATCACAGTCATTTCCTCTGAAACTGAATTTTTCTTCTCCCGAACCGCCCTTATGTATGTCTATATGGGCCATCTCCGATGGAAAGACCTGAAGCCTTACGAGGACCATTTCTGGAAGGAGAATGATATTGAACTCAAACTGGCCCACGTCAGCAAAGTTGAACCCAGGCAGAACATAATAATATTTGATTCGGGAGAACAGCTGGAATACAGCATCCTGATTCTCGCCACCGGATCGCTGCCGCGAAGGCTGGGCTGTAAAGGAGAGGACCTGCAGGGGGTTCAGGGGCTGGTATCAATGCAGGACCTGGAACTGCTGGAGAGAAACAGTATGGACTGTAAAAGTGCGGTCATCGTAGGAGGAGGGCTTATTGGCGTGGAACTGGCAGAAATGCTTACTTCCAGAAAGATTGCTGTCACCATGCTTATCAGGGAAATAGGTTTCTGGGGAAATGTGCTGCCTCCACAGGATGCAAATTTTATATCCCGACACCTGGAGTATCATGGAATAAAGCTACTGTCCGAAACCCAACTGAGGGAAATAAAAGGGGAGACTCGGGTAAGTTCAGTAATTACCGACAGAGGGGATGAAATTGCCTGCGACCTTGTTGGCGTAAGTATAGGGGTTCGGCCCAATATTGCGTTTTTAAAAAATTCCGGGATTGAGACAGAAGAAGGGATCCTGGTAGATCAGCATCTTCGAACGAATTTCGTTAATGTTTTCGCCATTGGAGATTGTACCCAGCATCGGAATCCTAAGGGAGACCGGGCATCTATTGAGGCGATTTGGTATTCCGCCCGAATGATGGGCGAAACTGTCGCTCAGACAATCTGTGGTAAAACTTTCCCTTACTCCCCGGGCCATTGGTTCAACAGTGCCAAGTTTTTCGACATAGAATATCAGACCTATGGGAGAGTGTGGGCTGTGCCCCGGGAGCAGGAAACTCAGCTTCACTGGGAGCATTCCGATGGCACAAAGGCCCTGACTATTGCCTTTGACCAGGAATCCAGGAAGTTCCTTGGCATCAACAGTTTCGGAATAAGGATGCGGCACCAGGTTTTCGACAGATGGCTTACGGAGGAAAGGTCGGTGGAATATGTCCTAAAGCATCTGAGGGAGGCCAATTTTGATCCGGAATTCTATGCCCAGCATGAAGGGGAGATCATTCAGAGCCTCTGTAAGGTTGACCACTGACTCCATTTCGAGCTGACAGGAACCGAACTTGATGGGGTTAATTTCGTAGATTTATAACAGATAAAGATTTATGTCAAGCTTTCAACGCGATATGTCTCTGGCAGGGCAGCCGCCCACGTCACTTTCCACTGTTCAGAAACTGGCTGTAGGCCTGGGATGGTCGGGACTTTTTATTTTCGCGGTCAGCCTCTTCAATATAGAGCTGCCGCGTGCACTCCTGGTAATATCGCTTGGACTTATCGGCCTTGGTGTCATTGTTTTTGCCAACAGCCTGTACCATGGAAGATCTGAGGGAATTAAAAACGATGGCGTCTGGTTCAAATCCATCAGTTCCCGGGGAACCCTGGCCTGGGGCCTGGGTATTCTGCTGACCCTGGTTTACATCGTCCTGTATTGGTTTCCCGAACTCTTAGGCTACAACAACCAGGGTGCCAACACTGGATTGGTTGCACTCTTTGATCCTCTCAGCAGGCTGATCAGTGGAAAACCTGCAAGCCAGTGGTTCGTTTATGGAACCTTATATACCCTTGCTATTTTGATTTTCGGTTACAAGTTCTTTCTGAAGTACAGAAACAACCGTTACGAACGCATTCGAAATTTTTCAGTGATGTTCTTTCAGCTGGGATTTGCCTTCCTGATCCCAGAGCTGTTGATGCGGCTGAACAAGCCCTACTACAATCCCGTCAACATCTGGCCTCTGAATTATGACCATTTCGCCAGCTATAAACTGGATGAATTCTTTTCGGCAGGAAGCATAGGTCTGGTAATGTTAGTCTTCGGGATTCTGGCTATACTGGTGATAACCCCCATCCTCACCTACTTCTACGGAAAACGCTGGTACTGCTCCTGGGTTTGTGGTTGTGGGGGATTGGCCGAAACGGCTGGAGATCCCTTCAGACAACTCTCCGACAAAAGCAGGGCCGCCTGGAAGTTCGAGCGCTGGATCATCCACCTGGTGCTAATTTTTGTAGTCTTGATGACCATTGCTGTAGTGGCTACCTATCTGGGAAACAATTCCGAAAAATTCTGGCTGAGCCGTGACAGGTTCCTCCTTTTATCTGCGGGCTCCCTGACCCTGCTTTTCAGCCTCATCATGATCTTCAAAAGAAAACAGCTTGCAGCGGATGCAAAATACGCTGCCACGGGTTTTATTCTGCTGATAATCGGGATCATGGGGATCAACTACTTCAGTGGAAACTGGAATATTTTCTTCTTTGACGCGTATAAATTAAGGGAATGGTATGGTTTCTTAATTGGCGCTGCCTTCTCGGGAGTCATAGGAGTAGGCTTTTATCCAATATTAGGAAATAGGGTGTGGTGCCGATTTGGCTGCCCCATGGCTGCAGTGCTTGGGATGCAGCAAAGGCTGTTCTCCCGGTTCAGGATTACCACCAATGGGGGGCAGTGCATCTCCTGCGGAAACTGTTCCACCTACTGCGAAATGGGAATTGACGTAAGATCTTATGCCCAGAAGGGCCAGAATATTGTACGCTCAAGCTGTGTTGGATGCGGGATCTGCAGCGCCGTCTGCCCCCGGGGTGTCCTGAAACTTGAAAATGGACCACTAGAGGGAAGGATCAACAGTGAAGCAGTGCTTCTGGGAAATGATGTGGACCTGCTGGATTTAATAAAAGGAAATGTCAAACGTCATTAAGGTTATCATTCCTGCTTTCAACGAGGCCAATTCCATTGGAAAGGTCATCAAAGATATTCCAGATAAGGTCAAGGAAATAATTGTTGTAAGTAACGGTTCTACCGACGAAACAGAGGCCAACGCAAGGAGAGCGGGTGCTACGGTTCTTGTGGAGAACAGAAAGGGTTATGGATATGCCTGCCTGCGGGGAGTGGAATATCTGAGGAACAATGGAAATCCGCCAGATATAGTAGTCTTTCTGGACGGGGACTACAGCGACTTTCCGCAGGAGCTTAAGAAGCTGGTTGAACCAATTATTGAGGAGGATATCGATCTGGTAATAGGCGCAAGAGTGAAGGATTTAAGAGAAGAGGGCTCCATGACTGGGCCACAGATCTTCGGGAACTGGCTGGCGACTTCCCTGATGCGGCTGATGTATAACGGAAGGTTCAGCGACCTTGGCCCTTTCAGAGCAATTAAATATTCTAAATTGGCTCAACTGGAAATGGAGGACAAAACCTATGGCTGGACCGTGGAAATGCAGCTGAAGGCCTTAAAACAGGATCTCAGGTATGTCGAGATCCCGGTACGTTATAGAAAACGGATCGGCACCTCCAAGGTTTCAGGAACAGTAAAGGGAGCATTTATGGCGGGGGTCAAAATCCTTGGCTGGATCTTCAAATACAGCTTCAGATGATGGAGACTCTTGAAATATGTCTGCTCCTGCTTTTCTGCCTGCTGCTGTTCCTCATTTTTCTGTACAGCCTTTCACAGCTGCATCTGCTTATCATCTATTTACGGAAAAGGAGGCAGGATAAACACCCAGAAGATTCTGAAGAATTGTTGGCCTTAACAGAACTCCCTTGCGTCACCATACAACTCCCCCTCTACAACGAAAAGGAAGTTGTGGAGCGCCTTCTGAAAAATATTGCCCGCATCGAATACCCGCGGGAAAAACTCGAGATCCAGGTGCTGGATGATTCTACCAATGAGTCGAAGCGGCTAACGGAAAAGCTGGTTTCTGAACTCAGACCTGGCCTGGATATAAAAATCCTTACCCGAAACAACAGAAAGGATTTTAAGGCAGGCGCACTTAAGGAGGGTTTGAAAACAGCGAAAGGGGATTTCATCGCAATTTTTGATTCCGATTTCCTCCCCTCTTCAGACTGGCTGCTGTGGACCCTTCCCCACTTCCACACTGAAAATATAGGAGTAGTCCAGACCCGCTGGGGACATCTGAACCGTGATTTTTCCCTGCTGACCAAAGTTCAGGCCTTTGCTCTCGACTACCACTTCATCCTCGAGCAGAACGGCAGAAACTTGTCTGGCAACTTCATCAACTTTAATGGTACTGCAGGAATTTGGCGAAAGGAATGTGTCCTTGAGGCGGGAAACTGGCAGGGCGATACCCTTACCGAAGACCTCGACCTTAGTTACAGGGCGCAGTTGAAACACTGGAAGTTCAAGTATCTCGAATCTGTCGTGACTCCCGCTGAATTGCCAATAACCATTGAGGCGGTTCGCAGCCAGCAGTTCAGATGGAACAAGGGGGCTGCTGAAAATTTCCGGAAAAACTTCGGAAAAATCATTTCTGCCAAAGGGATTACCAACGAAACAAGGATCCACTGTTTCTTCCATCTGCTCAACAGCAGCCTTTTTCTTCTGGTCCTCTGCCTCTCCCTGCTCAGCCTGCCAGTCCTGTTCCTCAGCCACCGCCCGGAATATTCGGATTATTTCGCCCTGATGGTCTTTTTTGGGAGTAGCACCTTCATTTTTTTCCTGGCCTATTGGACTTCCTATTCCAGAATTCACAGACACAGATTCATCGACTTCATAAACTTCATCGGGCTGTTTTTAAGTTTTTTCTCCATCGTCATGGGCTTCTCCCTCCATAATTCCCGCGCTGTATTGGAAGGGCACCTTGGAAGGAAAAGCAAATTTATACGCACTCCAAAATTTAATATTTCCGAATCTTCACCCCCGCCTGATTTAAAGAAGAAATCAAAACTGAATTTTCAGCTGTTCCTCGAATTTCTACTGTTCCTGTATTTTGCCTTTGCGGTAGCTGCAGCCTTCAATCTAAATAATTACAGCCTGCTGCCCTTTCACCTGATGCTATTCTTCGGCTTCGGTTATATAGTTTTCAATTCAACTTTCAATTTCCATCCTGGAAGACTCAGGAGATCCCTTACTATTCCTGAATAGCGGCATGATGAAAGATCTTCTGAAATACCACCGCATGCCCCTGATCTTCCTTCTTTCCTGTTGTGCCCTATATCTTTCCTTTGCCTACGACCTGGACCGGAGGGATTTTCCGAAACTGCTCAGCCTATACCTTGCCCTGGCATTTTCAAGCTGGAAGCTGTTTAAAATGGAAAGAATGAACCTGAAGTTCCTGATCGGCGCCAGCATCATCTTCCGACTCATTTTTCTGTTCCACTCCCCCTCCCTCTCGCAGGACTTCTATCGTTTCCTCTGGGATGGACACTTGATCCTTGAGGGAATTAATCCTTATGTTTCCACTCCCGCAGAACTTTTAACCTCAGGTCAGACGAATTTTGAAAATGCCCGCCAGCTTATCTCTGGAATGGGAAACCTAAGCGAAGGGAACCACAGCAATTATCCACCCCTGAGTCAGCTCCTGTTTGCCTTTGCAGCCTTGTTTACGGGCAAAAGTCTCATGGGAGGCATCATTGCCCTGAGAGTGGTACTGATGTTATCTGAAATTGGGATCTATTACTTCGGAAGAAAACTCCTGAAGTCTTTCGGACTTCCACTGGATCGCATCTTCTGGTTCCTGCTGAACCCTTTGGTCATAATAGAACTATCCGGGAATCTGCATTTTGAAGGCTTGATGATATTTTTCCTGATCTGGGCATTTTACCTCCTACAGAAGAACAAATGGGTTTTAGGGGCACTGGTATTTTCATTCGCTGTTTCCATAAAGCTGATCCCACTCCTGTTCCTGCCCTTGTTGATCACCTATTTTAAGAAACCTGAAAGAGGGATTTACATTCCCAGACTTCTGGGGTTTTATCTTCTTGTCATCCTTTTTTTCGGGATGGGCTTCATTCCTTTCCTCTCTTCTGAACTGGTTTCTGATTATCTCCAGACAGTGGGCCTATGGTTTCGGAAATTCGAATTTAACGCGAGTATTTATTACCTGCTAAGGTGGGTGGGATATCTCGTGAAAGGTTATAATGTTATTGCAACTGCCGGAGTTATATTAGGGGTGTTGATACTGCTGGGGGTGTTGGGGATTTCCGGATATCTCTGGAGGCGCGGGAGTGAGGGCAAATGGGTGCACCCCTACGCTCTGCTGGCAGGAATTTGTCTTTATTATTTTCTGGCGACTACAGTACATCCGTGGTATCTGACCCTGCCTTTGATCCTCTGCATCTTTACCCGATTCCGTTTTCCCATTGTGTGGTCGGTGGCTGTTGTTTTCAGCTATTCGGCTTACAACGGGAATCCAGTAGACGAGAATCTCTGGCTGATCACTGCGGAGTATTTCATGGTTTATGGATATTTAATTTATGAAGTGATCTCATATTTTAAAGAAAAATCCCTTTCTTCGTCTTGATCAGAATGGATCTTCTTTATTTAATTTTGTTATTTCGCTACATTTGTTAAAACTTTCCACTTTATGAAAAAGATCATACTTCTTTCAGGTCTTCTCATTCTGGCTTCTGCCTGCAACTTCAATGAGCATCAGCCTAAGGACAGTGCGCAGAAAGAATTCATTTCAGATCATGCCCATCTGGAGGAGGCAAAAGCCATTGCAAGGAAGCTGATGGAAGGTCTGGAGAAGGTGGAGCAGAACCAGATCTCCAGGGAAGACTTTGAGAATTTTTCCGAACCTCTTCAGAAACAGCTCAATACCCTCATTATCTCTCTGGAGGATTATGAGCTGCGGGAGCTGGAGACTTACCGCAATGAATTAATGAAAGAAAGTGCGGAACATATAAGAAAGGAAGACACTTTTAAAAAGGAATAGATTCTATAACAGAAGAAGGCCTGGGTACCCGAACTACAGATCATTCCTCGATATTATTCAAAAAAAACCCGGAAACTTCCCCGGGTTATTAATTTTCAGTTTAGTAATTACATATCCAGTATGTAAGCAAAAACCAAGGGAGCCACTATGGTGGCATCACTTTCTATAATAAATTTAGGCGTGCTGATATCCAGCTTCCCCCAGGTGATCTTCTCGTTTGGCACTGCTCCTGAATAGGAACCATAACTGGTAGTGGAATCGGAGATCTGGCAGAAATAGCTCCAGAAAGGAGTATCCGTCCGCTCCATATCCTGATAGAGCATCGGCACCACACAAATTGGAAAATCTCCCGCAATTCCTCCCCCGATCTGGAAGAAACCAATCCCGTTGGTCGAGTTATCGGTGTACCAGTCTGCAAGGAAAGTCATATATTCAATACCTGATTTCATCGTACTTGCCTTCAGCTCCCCTTTCAGCACATAGGAAGCAAAAATGTTCCCCATGGTGCTGTCTTCCCATCCGGGAACAACCATTGGCAGATTTGCCTTCGCGGCAGCATACATCCAGGAATCCTTGATATCAATTTCATAATGTTCTTCCAAAGCTCCGGACAGCAATAGCTTATACATGAACTCGTGAGGGAAATAACGCTCTCCCGCAGCTTCTGCATCTTTCCAGATCTTTACAATATGTTCCTGAATCCTTCTGAAAGCCTCTTCCTCGGGTATACAGGTATCAGTAACACGGTTCAGACCTTTCTCAAGAAGCTCCCACTCTTCCTGTGGAGTCAGGTCGCGATAATGGGGAACCCTCTTATAATGAGTATGGGCAACCAGGTTCATCACATCCTCCTCTAGGTTGGCTCCGGTACAGGAAATGATCTGCACCTTGTCCTGGCGGATCATCTCTGAAAAGATCTTTCCTAATTCGGCAGTACTCATGGCACCCGCAAGGGTTACCAGCATCTTGTTGCCTTTCTGAAGCTGTTCTTTATATCCCTGGGCTGCATCCACGAGGGCTGCTGCATTAAAGTGCTTGTAATACTTCTCTAGAAATTCTGAAATTGGCTTACTCATCTTCGTCGTCTTCTTCGTTGTGGTTATTTAAAAATTTGAACTTATAGCTCAACATCTTGTAGTATAGTTTGGCAGCAAGGAAATCTGAAGATTTCTCGTTCTCGTTTGGAGCCAGCTCCACGATATCGAATCCTACCACGTTCTTTTTCTTGAAAATCAGCTTCAGGAATTCCAGGGTCTCATACCAGAAGAGGCCTCCCGGTTCGGGAGTTCCTGTAGAAGGCATGATGGAAGGATCGAAAGCATCGAGGTCAATGGTAATGAATACATTTGGTGTCATTTGTCCTATGGCATCATCCATCCAGTCCTCATAAAGGTCGTGGGCAAAATATACCTGGTTCTCATCCATATGGTTGAGTTCCTCTACATCCATGGAACGGATCCCCACCTGGATCAGGTTAGTAGTCTTGCTGGCCTCATAAACTGCACAGGCGTGGTTGCAGGTTGAGCCTTCGTAACTGGGGCGAAGATCTGCGTGCGCATCGATCTGTACCACAGTGAGGTCTTCAAAAGTTTCATTGAACGCCCTGATTGAACCGATGGAAACGGAATGTTCCCCTCCAAAAAGCGTCACAAACTTATCCTGTTTCAGGTAATTTTTTGTGGTCTTGTAGACACTTTCCACCATTTTCTCGGGGGATGCGTCTTCAGTCACGGGGGGTGCCAGATATACTCCTTTTCTATAGACCTCGGTGCGGGTCTCAATATCGAAAAGTTCCATGTTTTCTGAAGCTGCCAGAAAGGCATCAGGACCCTTGTCGGCCCCTTTACCCCAGGTACTGGTGCCATCGTATGGGATGGGGATCAATACCACTTTTGCGTCATCTAAACGTGCGTATTTATCCGGGATGCCGGCGTAATTCTTCTTGCTCATCGGTAGGCGATTATGTTGCTTTTGTTTTTAAAGGTTTATTAAATATAAAAAAATTCTTTAGTCGTTATAACCTAATATTTTCAGGAAATCCTCTGCTTCCTGTTGTCTGGCGAAAAGTTCGGTAACCACTTCTCCATTCTCGTCGCGGTCTATCAGGATATGCTTTGGCTGCGGAATAAGGCAATGCTGCAGTCCCCCGAATCCTCCAATTGTTTCCTGATAGGCCCCGGTGTTGAAGAAACCTATGTATAAAGGTTTATCCTTTTTATACTTCGGAAGATAAATCGCGTTGGTGTTCTGTTCTGAATTATAATAGTCATCACTGTCACAGGTCATTCCGCCCAGCAATACCCGTTCATATTCATCATTCCACCGGTTTACAGCCAGCATCACAAATTTCTTGCTGATGGCCCAGGTGTCGGGTAATGTGGTAATGAAGGAAGAGTTGATCATATTCCACTTCTCCCGGTCGTTCTGCTGCTTCTGGTACAGCACCTCATAGATGGCACCGCCACTTTCTCCTACCGTGAAACTTCCGAATTCGGTAAAGATGTTTGGCACATCCACCCCGGCTTCATCACAGGTAAGTTTTATCTGATTGATGATCTCGTCGACCATATACTCGTAGTCATAAAGGAAATGCAGGGAATTCTTCACCGGGAAGCCTCCACCAATGTTTAGGCTGTCAAGGGTAGGACAGACTTTTTTCAGGCTGGTATATACCTTCAGACATTTCAACAATTCGTTCCAGTAGTAGGCAGTATCGCGAATCCCGGTATTGATGAAGAAATGCAGCATCTTAAGCTCCACCTGCTCATCATCCTTGATCATTTTATTGTAAAAAGGTACAATATTCTTATAGCCTATGCCAAGTCGGGAGGTATAGAATTCAAATTTCGGTTCCTCTTCTGAAGCTATCCTGATCCCGATCCTGAATTTTTTGTCGATAGCCTCCGTGAGTAAATCTATTTCCTCATAATTATCTATAATAGGGATGCAGTTCCTATGGCCGCCATTGATAAGATTTGCTATATTGGAAATGTACTGGTCCCGTTTGAATCCGTTACAGATAACATAGGTATCGTCGGTTATCTTGCCTTTTTTCTTCAGGCTTTCAACGATCTTGATATCAAAGGCTGCTGAAGTTTCGATATGGATATCATTTTTCAGGGCCTCGTTAAGAACATGTTCAAAATGGGAACTTTTGGTACAGTAGCAGTAGTTATAGCTGCCTTTATAATCGTGTTTTTCGAGCGCTCCGGAAAACCATTTTTTAGCACGGTTTATATTTTCCGATATTTTAGGTAGGTAGGTGAACTTCAGGGGAGCCCCGTATTTCTCTACCAGTTCCATTAGATCAACCCCATGAAACTGGAGTTCGTTACCCTCCAAAGTAAATTCTTCCTGAGGAAAATAATACGTTTGGTCTATGAGGTCGCTGTACTTCGTATTCAAGATAGTATATGTATAGTTTAAAAGTTAAAAATTAGAAATTATAAACCAATGCAGAAAAGATTAGGTGATAAATAAATGTTAAGGCTGACATCCTGAAAGTGAGGATGCTGCAGATGTGCATTGGCCAAGGGGTCTCAGGGACCGACAAGCAACCGGTTAGTACCAACCGGAAGAGAAAATTTTCATTACTTTCTATTAGCGGAAGCAAATGTATAAAAAATGCAAATCAGTACAGGATTTTTTTTGGTTCTGGTAGCCTCAACCTCAGTTGAGACTAAAAACGAAATTCACCAACCCGGAGTAGCAGGCTTAAATGTTCTGTAGATTGATCAGCTCCTGTTTGCTTAGAGGCCTCCAGTGCCCCCGAGGCAGATCCTTTTTGGTAAGTCCCCCGTACACTACACGGTCCAGATTCACGATCTCATAGCCAAGGCTCTTGAAGATACGCTGCACGATATGGGTCCTGGTACTTTTCAGCTCCATCCCTATCTCCCGTTTAGGCCTGTTTTCTACATAGCTGACATCTACAACTTTCACAGGACCATCTTCCAGAGTCAGCCCATCCTTTATCTTCTGAAGGTCCTCATAATCCAGATCTTTGTCAAGTTCAATATGATAGATCTGCCGGATACCATTTCTTGGATGCGCCAGTTTCTTTGCCAGAGTCCCGTCATTGGTGAAAAGAAGTAGCCCGCTGGTATTGCGGTCCAGTTTACCAATCGGGTCCAGTTTTGCCTTAGTAGCATTTGCAACCAGGTCCATAACGGTCCGGTTTCCTTTTTCAAGACTTCCGGTGGTATAAAATCCTTTGGGTTTATTAAGAAGAATGTATTCTGACTTTTCAGGAGTAATCTTTCTACCGTCAAATTTCACCTCATCAGATGACTGTACCTTATACCCCATTTCAGTCACAACCTTTCCGTTCACGGTAACGTTTCCCGCAGAGATATAGATATCTGCATCTCTCCTGGAACACATCCCGGAGTTGGCAACGAATTTATTAAGACGAATTCCTTCCCTTCTCGCCCTGCTCCTTCTTCGGTTCTCCCTGCTTCTTCCTGACCGGCGCATTACCCCGGGCCATCGATTTTCCTGCGGATTCTGATTTTCCCACCGGGGCATTTCCCCTTGCATGCGAGGGTTTACGTTCTCCTCCACCCTGTCTTCCGCCGTATTTCTTATCAGATGACCTGTCAGTTCTGCTCATAGTCTAATTTTTTGCAAAGATAAGGCTTTGGGTTACACCAAAACCAATTCATTTTTAATGCTGATGGCATTTTAAATATACGGCTTTTGCCGCAGATAGTGAAACCTAGAGGACCCTGTTCAGCAGAGCATTTATATCAATAAGGAGGATACTGAAGATCCCGCCGACGATGATGAGCTTAAGCAGATTGTGCAGCAGCAGGTATTGCCATTTGGACCTGCTAAAGAACAGGAGCAACAGAAAGATTCCCAGCAGCCCAAGGGAAGCATAGAAAAAATAGTGCATCATCCCTATCTCGAACCGGGTTATGAGAAGGTAAATAGGTATCAGGGAAAGCAGGGCCAGCCCGAACAGGAGTTGCTTGCTCAGCCTTTCGCCGTATACCACGGGAATTGTGCGATATCCCTGCACCAGGTCACCCTTCATGTTTTCCAGATCCTTTACCAGCTCCCGCATCACCACGATCAGGTAAAGGAACGCGGCGTGAACAAAAATTCCCGTCTCAAAATTCTTATAATAGACAAAAATAGCGAAG
>CBFGYW010000010.1:0-14820 GCA_965653085.1 uncultured Salinimicrobium sp. | reverse complement strand
TAAAAACTATAAGAGCCTCGGGTTTCCGTGTAATTGAAAACCCTTTGAGCACGCAGGTCTATGGTGACTACGACAAGGTAATGGAATTCCTAACCGAAGAGATCAGAGAAAGCTTCCTCGCCATTGATCACGTGGTGCTGACAATGAAACTGGTAAAAAGCGACCGAAGCGACTATGCAGCCGATTTTTGATTACCTGCTGCAGCAGTATCAGGGATATCCCACCTTATTCATAGTTCTTGAGGTCATCGCAGTTATCTTCGGCTTCCTTTCAGTCTGGTACAGCAAGCAGGAAAACATTCTGGTGTATCCCACCGGAATCGTAAGTACTGTTATCTTCGTATATCTGCTTTGGCAGTGGGGTCTGATAGGTGACATGCTCATCAATATTTACTACTCCAGCATGAGCATTTACGGCTGGTATGTATGGACCCGAAAGGTGGATGCGGTACATTTTATTCCGATTACCCGAGCCACCAGAAAGGAGAACCTCTGGAGCATCCTGATCTTCCTGGGCACCGCCCTTTTTACTTTTGTCATCTACCAGTATTTCGATAAGTGGAATGACTGGACCGCCTATGTGGACACTTTTACTACAGGAATCTTCTTCCTGGGGATGTGGCTTATGGCAAAGAAGAAGCTGGAGAACTGGATTTACTGGATCATCGGGGACATAATTTCAGTACCCTTATATTTGTACAAGGGACTTGCAATAACAAGTCTTCAGTATTTACTGTTTACCATCATCGCCTTTTACGGGTACAGAACATGGAAGAGAAGCTTGAGCAGCGGGCACGTGACCTAAAGAGGGTTGTTCTTTTTGGCCCAGAATCTACCGGGAAAACCACTCTGGCAAGGACTCTTGCCGAGTATTTCGAAACCGAATGGGTGCCGGAGTTCTCCAGGGAGTATCTTCAGAAGAAATGGGATGAGGAAAAACACATCTGCGGAATGGAAGATATGCTTCCTATCGCAGCGGGGCAGATGCAGCTGGAAAACAGCCTCGCCGAAACCGCGAAGGAAGTCCTCATCTGCGATACCAATCTGCTTGAAAGCGTAGTCTATTCGCAGATTTACTTTGATGGTTACTGCGATCCACAACTTCATAAACATGCGTTAAAAGCTGAATATGATCTCTATTTATTGACGTATATTGACATTCCCTGGATCAAGGACGACCTGCGGGACAAACCCCTGCAACGGGAGTTTATGTTTCAGAAATTCAAAGATGCCCTTGATACTCACGGTCTTCCCTACAGGATCATCAGGGGGAATTATCAGGAGCGCTTTGATTCGGCGGTATCAATAATTAAAAATTTAATCGGAAAGTGATGGATTTGGGCTTTAACAGTGAAGACATAGCACAGATAGAAAAGAGGGGCATAAAACCGGAGGCTGTTTCTCAGCAGATTGATATCTTCAGAAGGGGCAACATTTCAGTGAATCTGAGTGAGGCCGCGACCCTGAAGAATGGCATAAAGGCTTTTTCTGCTGAAGAGAAACTGGCCCTTGAGAAGTTTTTCGAAACTGAAAAGGAGAACCTTGAGCTGCTAAAATTCGTTCCCGCTTCGGGGGCAGCCACCAGAATGTTCAAGGCGTTGTACACTTTTCTGAACAAATACAAACCGGAAGAGGAAAGTCTGGATGAATATCTGGACCGCGGAAATAACCAGAACCTGGTAACCTTTTTTAACGGGATTGAAAATCTTCCCTTTTTTGAGGAGGTAAAAGCACTTATTCCTGCCTACGAAGCGTTGGATCCCGAGCAACAGCGAGTTCAGTTTGTGAAAAGGATGCTGCAGGAGGATGGCCTGAATCTAGGGGATTATCCAAAAGGCCTGGTACCCTTTCACAAATATCCCGAAGGTGCAGCCACTGCTTTCGAGGAACACCTGAAGGAGGCAGCCGATTATGCAGCTGCCAGAGGGGTTGCCAATCTGCATTTTACCATTGCCCGGGAGCATCAGCAGAAGTTTGAGGCAGAGCTGGAGCGGGTGAAACCGCAGCTGGAAAAGGAAACGGGATTGAAATATGTGGTTTCCTATTCCTTTCAGAATCCCAGAACCGACACCATAGCGGTAGATCTTAAGAATGAACCCTTCCGTGATGATAATGGAGAGCTCTTCTTCCGTCCGGGGGGTCACGGAGCCTTACTGGAAAATCTGAATGACCAGGAGGCGGATATTATTTTCATCAAGAATATAGATAATGTAGTGACGCCGAGACACAGAGGGGTAGTTTCGGAATATAAAAAGCTGCTGGCAGGAAAGCTGTTGCAGCTGCAAAGAAAAGTCTTTGGTTTTCTCGAGATCCTGGACAGGGAGCAGGTGCCTGATGAGGTGTTGCAGGAGGTCCTGCTTTTCGCAAAGGAGGACCTGAATGTTAGTATGGATACCAGCATCCTGGAGCTTCCTACTGAAGAGAAAATAAGCCTCCTTAAGAAGAAACTGAACCGCCCGATACGCGTATGTGGGATGGTTAAAAATGAAGGAGAGCCCGGGGGTGGACCCTTCTGGGTGAGGCATAAGACGGGAGATATTTCGCTTCAGATAGTGGAGAGTTCCCAAATAGACCACGATAACTATCAGCAAAGTAAGATAGCCCAGGAAGCTACCCATTTCAACCCTGTGGATGTTGTCTGCGGGATAAGGGACTACAAGGGCATCAAATTTGACCTCTCGAGGTTTACTGATCCTGATACCAATTTTATTTCCAGCAAGACCAAGGACGGGAAAGAGCTGAAGGCCCTGGAACACCCGGGGCTCTGGAATGGAGGTATGGCCCACTGGATCACTGTCTTCGTTGAGGTACCCGTGGAGACCTTCAACCCGGTGAAGACGGTTTCTGATCTTCTAAAGCCCACACATCAGGTAAGGTAAATCGTGGAGGAACAGCAGCTCATACAGGAGGTTACCTATAAGGCAGTTAGAAGTTCGGGTGCCGGAGGACAGAATGTGAACAAGGTTTCGTCTAAGGTCGAGCTGCATTTTTTCATAGAGACTTCTGAAGGCCTTTCTGAAGATGAAAAGGCACTTTTACTGGATAAACTGCAGTCCCGGCTCACCAAGAACAATGAGCTCATTCTTCAGAGTGACGAGTCCAGGAGTCAGCACAAGAACAAGGAGCTTGTTACGGAGCGTTTTCTGGAGATCCTCAGGCAGGGTCTGGTAAAGCCAAAGGTCAGGAAGAAGAGCAAACCTTCAAAAGCATCAAAACTTAAAAGGCTTCGGGAGAAGAAAATCCTTTCCGAAAAGAAGAATAGCCGTAAGAATCCACTTCCATAAACCTTCATTCTTTGGGGATTGTTTCCACAGAAAAATGTGGAAGTTCCCCTCTTTTACATTCCCCACCTTTTCAGGAGATACCATTTAATCCTATGTTTTACAGGGGGTTAGTCTTCTTATCCAAAATTGGAACACTTCTTTCATAGTCTTAAGCAGAAAACAAGTAATAAACCAAAAAATTAAAATTATGAAAAAGATGTTTTTAACTATGGTAGCCGTAGCAGCAATGGCCCTAACCACCCAAACTGCAACTGCACAGGTAGACGGAGAAAATAAGACTGCTCCCGAACAGCAAGTGCAGCAAAAGCACGATTTCGAAAAAATTGAAGTTGCAGATCTTCCAGCCGAAGTTCAACAGGCTGTTGAAAGAGACTTCCAGGGATCTACAGTTGCTGAGGCTTTCGTAAAAGAAAAAGATGGTGAGAAAAAATACAAGATCGTATTGAGTACTACCGATGGTCAGTCTAAAGAATTGTTTGCCGATGCCCAAGGTAACTGGATTGAAAAAGACAAGAAAAAAGACGAAGGGCAACCACAAGAGTAATTAAGGTTCAAAGCATTCACCAATAAAAAGAGACACCGACTCTTGGTGGCAGAAACTCTGCAGGAATATGTGCTAAGAATGTCAATTCCTGTTAAGATAGGCTAATGAAGCTTGCATAGGCAAGGGGAGTTATAAAGAGTGGATTGGCAGTTATTAATGCAGAGTTTCTGAAAAATGGGATTTATTCCAACCAGGTTACTGGTTTAAATTGGGGAAGAGGCCTTCGGGCCTCTTTTTTTATTATTTCTTTTGGACCTTCGGAGGGGAATATTCCTAATTTTGTGAATATTCCAAAGTCCTATGGCCCGAATTCTAATCGTTGAAGACGATGTTGCCTTTTGCACGATGCTTCAAACTTTCCTGGAAAAGAAAGACTTTGAGGTGAGCACCGCCTATACTGCCACCGATGCGCTTCTGCTGCTGGCCCGCGAGAAATTCGAAATCGTCATCTCAGATGTCAGGCTTCCTGATAAGGAGGGCCTGGAGATCCTGAAGGAGGTAAGGACCTCCAACTACCCCAGCCAGGTGATAATGATGACCAGCTATGCCGACGTAAAGATGGCAGTAAATGCAATGAAGAAAGGCGCATTCGATTATATAGCCAAGCCTTTTAACCCTGAGATCATCCTGAAAACCATTACTTCCGCGCTGGAACAGGACCCGAGGGAAACTCCTGTCAGAGCTTCAGGAAAAAATGCTTCCAGATCGGGAGAACCTGTGGAAATGACTTTTATTGAAGGGGTTAGTGATGCTTCCAAGAGGCTTAACGATTATATTTCATTGGTAGCTCCTACTACAATGTCGGTTTTGATAATGGGGGAGAGTGGGACTGGAAAAGAGCAGATCGCCAAAAGCATCCACAACAAGAGCAAGAGAAAGGAAGCCCCTTTTATTGCGGTTGACTGTGGTGCAATTCCGAAGGAACTCGCGTCAAGTGAGTTTTTCGGGCATATCAAAGGCTCCTTTACCGGAGCCGTTTCCAATAAAACCGGGCATTTTGAAGCTGCCAATGGTGGGACACTCTTTCTTGATGAAATTGGAAACCTCGGGTACGAACTTCAGGTACAGCTGCTGCGGGCGCTTCAGGAGAGAAAGGTGAAACCTGTAGGCAGCAGTGAAGAGATAAGCGTTGATATAAGGGTTATCACTGCCACCAATGAAGACCTTACGGAACTGGTGAAGGACGGAGAATTCCGGGAAGACCTGTACCACAGGCTCAATGAGTTTTCCATAAGGGTGCCCTCACTAAAAGACAGGGCCGAAGACCTGATGATATTTGCCAATTTCTTTCTGGAACTCGCAAACCAAGAACTGGAGAAAGAGGTTACAGGTTTTAACGAGAACGCCATTACCTCCTTTAAGAACTACAGCTGGCCGGGAAATTTACGGGAGCTGAAGAATGTGGTCAAACGGGCAGTGCTCCTTACGCAGGGAGATGTGGTTACCGAAAAGGTGCTTCCGTTTGAGGTGATTTCCTCCGGGACTCCAGACCCCGGATTCGGACTCTTCAAAAACAAGAACGAACAGGAACTCATCCTGGATGCGCTCGAGAAATCGAATGGGAATAAGAGCAAGGCAGCCAGAATATTGTCAATTGACAGGAAGACCCTTTATAATAAGCTGAAGCAGTACGATATAAGGCTGTAATTTCAATAAATGGTTTCCTGGAGATCCTCCAGCAGCTGGTTCAGCTCCTGCGAAATCTCCTGCAGCTCCTCCAGGGAATTCCTCACCTCAGGATCTTCAAACCTCTCCAGCCGGGCTACAATGGACGCCGCCTTTAATTGTCTTACCATCGGTAACATCTTATGTGCAATGGCAGCCATTTTTTCTTTATCCTTATTGACTTGGGCCTCCCGGAGCTGCTGGAGATTAGTCCTGGAACTTTCGATAAAAGCCTTTATAATCTTATCCAGTGCCTTCTTGTCACCTCCCGCAAACAGATTCACCTCCTCAAGCGAAAACCCCTCCCTGCCGTTCAATTTTTCTGTCAACAGGTTTTCACGTTTCTGAATACTTACCTTCAGGGCTTTTTCAATAATTGAGATCAGCTCCTGGGGAGAATAGGGTTTCAGAAGACTTCCGCTGAATCCTTTCCTTAAATATTCCTCCGGAAGCACATCCGTCCTTCCCGAGAGTGCAATCACAGGAAGCATTCTGGTATTCTCATTTTTCCTGATGTTCTCCAGCAGCGAAAATCCATCCATCCGGGGCATCTGAATATCGGTGAGGACAAGATCGAACTTTTCCTTCTGCAGCATTGCCAGCGCCTCTTCGCCATTGGTACTGCTTTTCGGTTTCATTCCCGAAACCCTGACCAGTTCAGAAAGCAGACTTATCTGCGCGGGTTCATCATCTACTATTAACACCGAAAAGTCCCCCACCCTGGCAGGGTTCACTTCCTCTTCCTGGACAGGAGGAGGGGTGAAATTTTCTGAAAGCCTAACAGGAATGCGTATCTTGAATTCACTGCCCTTGCCCTGTTCACTCTCCAGATGGATGCTTCCCCGCAACAGCTCTACCAGCTTCTTCGAAATTGCAAGCCCCAGTCCCGAACCCCCGAATCTTTTTTCAATACCAATGCTTTCCTGAGAGAATTCCTCAAAGATCTTTCCTTTTTTCTCTTCTGAAATCCCAATACCAGTGTCCTTGACTATCACCACCAGCTGGTTCAGCCTTTTCTCCTTTTCAAGAAAGGCCTCTACTTCAATATAGCCCTCCTCAGTGAATTTACAGGCGTTCGTGACCAGATTCATTAGGATCTGCTTTATCCTGAAGGGGTCGCTTATAATAGGCCTGTCTATCTCTTCGGAAATTCTCGTCCTCACCTCCACCTTATCCGATCTTTCCAGCGGGACACAGTTCTCCACCGTGTCTTCTATCAGGTTCTTCAGGTCGAAGGGAAGCTCCTCTATCAGCATTTTCCCCGCTTCCAGCTTCGAAAGGTCCAGGAGGTCGTTCACCAGCCTGAGGATATAATCTGAAGATTTCTTCAGGTGATTAAGGTAATGTTGCTGGGAAGTGTTCAGGTTCGATTTCTCCAGCAGGCTCGTATATCCCATTACTGTATTCAGGGGAGATCGAAGGTCATGGGTTACTGTAGTCATGAACTGCTCCCTGCTCTTCAGAAGCGTTTCGGCATATTTCTTTGCTTTCTCCAGTTTGTTGCGGTACCTCTGGCTGTTGGAAACATCCCGAACCACCAGGAACAGGGAAATAATAATGATGAGAAAACTCATGGCCCCCAGGATCGCAATCGTCCTGGAGGTTTTCTTTACCAGGATCTGCGAGCTTTCCACCTGCGCCAGCGAAGACTTCCGTTCCTCCTCTTCAATGGTGGAGAGCAGGCTTCGCAGCTGGCTGTTTATGTTGATCTCATTAGTGAGCAGCTCATTTTCCTTCTGTCTCATGGTCTCCCGGAATCTTCTGTCGGACTGTTCGAAATCTATCAGTACAGCTTTCACAGAGTTTACAAGTGAATCTACTGTCAGATTGCTCACAGGTTCTGCATTTTCCATTCTGGCATATTCCAGAAGTTTCACCAGCACCCGCCTTTGATGAGGTTCAAGATTTGCGAAACGCTTCTCGTAATCATTCTCTTCAAAGGACTCATCCACCTTCTTAAGTTCATTGATCACCTTGGCATAATAGCTTTGGTTTTCTTCCTGTGCCCGCAACTCCAGGAGCTCCTCCAGGTTAAATGTCTTCTGCGACAAAAGGAAGTTGATACTGTCTATCTCTTTCTGAAGAACAGTATCAGTATACGTCTGTTGCAGAGCATCCAGGGTTATCCGTATACTGTCTATCTTCGATCGGTAGTTCGCAAGGTCTGTTGAATCACCGGTACGAATCACCTGCCGACTCAGACTCTCGGCCTGGTAGAGATTGGTGGCAGCATCACTCACCAGGTAGAGTTTCTTGTTGGTAGCCAGATCATTTTCTGCGAGGCTTGTATAACCCCGCACCTGCCCATATACAAACCACACCGCAATAGCCGCAAGGGCAGCGATGAGAAGGTAGCCCACGACGACTTTCAGGGTTATGGATTGCCTGGTGTTCTTCATTATTTTAACTAAGTCTCTCTAATTTATAAAATTAGCAGCATTATCATCATAGCTCCCAAAAATTAGGTTAAATCGGAACTAGGAATTACTTTTGTCCTGTCTCAAAAAGGGGTGCTGAAGCTTTTTTTAAAGCCTAGGCTGAGATCATACCCAAAGAACCTGGGCAGGTAATGCTGCCAAGGGATCGGTGCCAGCAGGCACTAAGTATCGCACTCCTGAAAATCGTTCCAGATGAACGGTCTTCAGGTTTTTTTTTAACTATTAATCAATAAGAATAATAGCCCCTTTTATTCGTAAACACTACTTCTACGAATGAAAAACGTATTATTTTTTGTCAGCGCACTTCTGCTTTCAGTTATTGGCAATGCTCAGACCTACCAGGTCAGCGGAAAGGTCACCTATGGAGAAGCTCCCCTGGAGGCTGCCATTGTGAGTGTATCCGGAATGGCTATGGGTACCACCACTGATGCGGAAGGGAATTACTCCCTGAGGCTTGAGGCGGCCTCCTATGAGCTTGTTTTTTCCTTTGGAAACAGAAAAACAATTGAGGTTGAAATCACGCAAGACCTAAACCTCGATGTCGACCTCAGCGATGCCGAGGAGGTTCTGAAGGAAGTTTTTGTTTCCGCAGTTCGGGTGAATGCCCAGTCTCCAATTACCCACAGCAACCTTTCCAGTGAAGAGATATCAGATCGTAATCTCGGGCAGGATATCCCTTCTCTTCTGAATTACCTGCCCGGAGTGGTGACCACCAGTGATGCGGGGGCGGGGATAGGTTATACCGGAATTCGTGTACGTGGGAGTGATGCAACCAGGGTTAATGTCACCATCAATGGTGTTCCGTATAACGACTCCGAAAGTCAGGGCACCTTCTGGGTAAATCTTGGCGATTTTGCCTCCTCTGTCGAAAACCTGCAGCTGCAACGCGGCGTGGGGACTTCCACTAATGGAGCGGGTGCCTTCGGGGCCAGCCTGAATTTCAGGACCGACAGGTACAAGCTGGAGCCCTCAGCCGAGATCGCCAACAGTTTTGGATCTTATGATACACGCAAGCATACCGTTAAATTCAGCACCGGACTTTTCAATGAGCATTGGGAATTTTCAGGAAGGGCCTCGCAGATAGCCAGTGAAGGTTATATCGACAGGGCCTCCACCGACCTTAAATCTTATTTTCTGCAGGGAACTTATGTCAACGATAACACCATCATTAAAGCCCTCGGCTTCGGCGGGAGCGAAGTCACTTACCAGGCCTGGGATGGGATTGATGCAGAGATGCTGAAGGAAAATCGTCGCTACAACCCAGCCGGGGCCTATGAGGATGACAACGGAAACCTTCAGTTCTACGACAACCACGTCGACGATTATAAGCAGGACCATTTTCAGTTGTTATGGAACCAGGAGTATAATGGTGGCTGGTCCTCCAACCTGGCCCTGCACTACACCCTTGGGAGAGGATTTTATGAGTCCTACCGGGCAGGAGAAGACCTGCAGGAATATGGAATCCCTGCATTTGAAACGGAAGGGGAGCAGGTCACAGAATCAGATCTGGTAACCCAGGAATGGCTCGATAACCGTTTTTACGGAACCACCTTTAACGCAAACTACAAAAATGAGAAACTGGATCTGGTGCTGGGCGGGGCACTTAACAAATACCAGGGCGACCATTTCGGGAAGATCATCTACGCCAGGTTTGCACCACTAAGGGAGCCGGGGCAGCGGTATTATGAAAATTCTGCGCTTAAGACCGATGTCAACTTCTTCGGAAAGGCAAATGTTTCCTTAACTGAAGATCTTTCTGTCTTCGGAGACCTTCAGCTAAGAAGCATAAATTACGAAACTGAAGGCGTTATCGAAGAAACAGTCCCTTTTATTATTAATGACTCCCATACATTCTTTAACCCAAAGGCAGGATTAACTTACGAACTCAACCCTTCAAACCGTTTCTATTTCTCCTTTGCCCGGGCCCAGCGGGAGCCTAATCGCGATGATTACGAAAACGGGAATCCGGAGCCGGAAGAGCTGAACGATTACGAGCTGGGATGGCGTTTCAGAACCCCTTCGGTACAGATCAACTCAAACCTGTACCTGATGGATTATCACAACCAGCTGGTGCTCACCGGGGGGATTGATGACACAGGGGCTTATATCCGCCAGAACAGCGGAAACAGCTATAGGCTGGGACTGGAGATAGATGCAGCCATCAGGCTTTCAGAAAAATGGAGCCTGCGTCCCAACATCTCCCTCAGTCGGAATAAAAACGTCGACTTCGTATCCACCTGGAACGGGGAACTCGTCAACTTTGGAGACACAGAAATCTCCTATTCCCCCGGCATAGTGGCGGCTAATATTATAGAATATCGCCCCCTGGAGGATCTGGAGATCAAATTCCTTTCCAAATACGTAGGGGAACAGTATATGAGCAATATCGAAGCGGAAGGCTCCCTACTCGAAGGTTATTTCGTGAATGACCTTAACCTTCAATACACTTGGGATACCGCATCCCTGTTCGAGGAAGTGGTATTTATCGGACTGGTGAACAACATCTTCAATGAACTGTATGTTTCAAACGGCTATTATTACACCTACGATGTTCCCAGCGAAGATTTCCCAAATGGGGCACAGACATTCGAAGGAGCGGGCTATTATCCACAGGCGGAAACCAATTTCCTTTTGGGAGTGACGTTGAAGTTTTGAATTTAGGAAGGCAATAGTTTTTGGAGGGTCTAATTCGAGATCTCCAGCACATTACCCACCCGCTCAACACGGTAAGGCTTCAGCGTATACTTTCCTTCGCCCGAGAGCAGCTGCCCGGTGATGATGGAATAATTATTCCCGTCATCGCAGTTGCAGCTGGCTTCAATTCCGTTGACATCGAGGAGGGAGCAGGAGCTGGGCACGTGGTTGGGATCGGTGAGTTCAAAGGCGAGGAACTGGGAGTTGTTGAGGTTGTAGATCACCATTCCATTGATTCCGTAATTGTAGTGGGTAAAACTGTTTCCGGGGAAGTTCAGGTTGTTGTACTGCGGAAGATTCAGATCGATATGGAAAACGAAGTTCAGGTCAGCAAGGTAAGGGTTATTCCTAGTCTCATCATCGCTGGAACAGCTGGAGAAAATCAGGAGAAATGCTGTGAATATGAGGAGTTTTTTCATTAAATTTTTTTCCAAAGCTACGGGATAATATTAATTGTGTTGGATGTTTTAATTTATTATATTTGTGTTAAATCCCGTTGGCGAAATGGGATTTTTTCTATTTATATAAACGATGAAGTTATGAGCAAAGTATCTTACTACACCGCGGAGGGACTTAAAAAATTAAAAGACGAACTCAATCAGTTGAAGGACGTGGAGCGTCCAAAAGCTTCCCAGGCGATAGCCGAAGCCAGGGATAAAGGCGACCTCAGTGAGAACGCCGAATATGATGCAGCCAAAGAGGCACAGGGGCTGCTGGAAATGAAGATCTCCAAGCTGGAGGAAATCTATTCCAATGCCCGCCTTATCGATGAATCGCAGCTGGACACTTCCAAAGTGCTGGTGCATTCGCTGGTGAAGATCAAGAACCTCACCAATGGCGCCGAAATGAAATATAAGCTGGTGGCACAGAGTGAAGCCGATTTGAAAACCGGAAAGATATCCGTTGACTCTCCTATTGGCAAGGGCCTGCTTGGAAAGAAGGTAGGAGAGACTACTGAGATCCAGGTACCTAACGGGACGCTGAAGTTCGAAGTTCTTGATATTTCAAGAGAATAAAAGACAATCCCTGTCCGCAGAAATCCTTTTTTGATGTTTCAGAAAAGGATTTTTTTTATTGATTGAATCTGCAGCATCTAATTCTTTGGAAGGTACTTCTTGAAAGCTTCAGGATTCTTTTTAAATTGTACCTTCTTATATTTTACTTACTGATAAGGCTAATTTTCTAATTCTAAAAATATAAACCATGCCTACAATTTTTACGAAAATCATCAGCGGAGAATTCCCCGCCTATAAAGTAGCCGAGACCGACCAGTTTCTTGCATTCCTGGATATCAGGCCGAACGCCAAGGGCCATACCCTTTGCATTCCGAAGAAGGAAGTCAACAAGATCTTCGATCTGGAAGAGGAAGTGTACCAGGAGCTGATGCGGTTTTCGCGGAAAGTAGCCATAGCATTGGAGAAAGCCGTCCCCTGCAAGAGAGTCGGGATGGCTGTGGTAGGATTGGAAGTGCCGCACGTGCACGTACACCTAATACCACTGAACAACATGAGCGATATGGACTTCAGCAAAAGCCTTTCCTTCAGTGAAGAGGAGTTTCAGCAGATCGCTGGAGACATTAAAGCGAAGCTCTAATGGACTTTACAGAATATAAGCTCTCTCTGGAGCTCCGAATCGATTGGAGCGATCTTGACACGTATAAACACGTTAATAACGTGATGTTCATGAAATACCAGCAGTCGGGCAGGGTGAATTTCTGGGAAGCTTCGGGGCTATATGAGCTGCAGTTGAAGACCAACCGCGGGCCGATGCTGGTTTCCACGCACTGCGATTTCAGGAAACCCCTGTTCTATCCCGGGAAGGCTATCGTGAAAACCAAAGTGGCTTTTATAAAAAACAGCAGCTTCGGACTTGATCACGTCATCCTCAATGAAAAAGGAGAATTGTGTGCCGAGGGAAAGGATGTTGCGGTGTGTTTCGACTTCAACACTAATGAAACCTTCAGGATTCCTGATGAACTGAGGGAAGTAATGGCGCAATACCAATAAGGAACACCTGCCCTGGCAAGTGAGGCTACGAAGGGCTCTGTCCCTCCGTAGAGTTGACCTTCGGAAGGATGATCTCGAAAGTCGTCCCTTTATTCAGCTCACTATGCGCCACCCTTATCTTACCGCTGTGGTATTTCTCGATGATGCGCTTTGAGAGTGACAGGCCAAGGCCCCAGCCTCTCTTCTTGGTGGTATACCCCGGTTCAAAGATCTCTTTGTACCTGCTTTTCGACATCCCCTTTCCGGAATCCTTTATATAGATGTGTACCATTCTTGAATTTGGCTTCAGGCTGATGCTGAGGCTTCCCTTCCCCCGCATCGCATCTATGGCATTCTTCACGAGATTCTCGATGGTCCAGCTGTATAACTGTTCGTTAAGATTCACGTAAATACTTTCCTTCGGAAGCTCAAGCCTGAAATCTATCAATTTGGAGCTTCGCAGCTTCAGATATTCAAAAGCAAGCCTCGTCTGCTCCACAATATCGGCGGGATGTAAGGTAGGAGCAGAACCTATCTTTGAAAAACGTTCGGTGATGGTTCTCAGGCGATCCACATCCTTTTCGATCTCGGTGATATAGCTGGGGTTGGTATTTTCAGCCTTTAGGATTTCTGTCCAGCCAATCAGGGAAGACAGGGGAGTCCCAATCTGGTGGGCTGTTTCCTTCGCCATCCCGGCCCACAGCTTATTCTGTTCACTTGTTTTTGTGGTCTTATAAAAGAAATAGGCCACCGCAATGAACAGGATGATAATAAGGATCAACACCAACGGATAGTACTTCAGCTTGTTCAGCAGGGGAGAGTTTCCGTAAAAAACCTTTTCCACGGTTCCACTGCCCGTATTCATCTCAATGGGTTCGTTCTCGTTCTTTATCTGCAGAAGGTATTTCCGAAGTTTCAGGGAATCCGATTTCAGTTCCTCCGGAATATTAAGGGCGTCCTTGATCTCATTTTTTTCATTTACCAGAATGGTAGGAATGGTGGTGTTGCTGTTGATAACCGTGAAGATCAAGGGGTCCAGGTCGGCATCTTCGCTCGCCATCGAAAGCGATATCTGTGCTGAAGCCCAGATGTTCATCTTCCTTCGTTCATCTTCCTTCAGCTGCTGAAAGAACAGTACCGCATTCCAGACGATCAGCAGGATGATGGCGATGGAGGAGATGATGATAAACCAGCGGCGGAAGCTGGGTTCGTCTGAAAACTTCATTCAGTATTAAAATTTGGATTTAAAGATAAGATTTTAACCGATATATTGTTTCTGCTGCGTTTTTCATTCCCTCTGCGATTCGTTACATTTGTCCAAAATTTCCACTATGCTTTCCTTAGACCCCAAAGAGGTTCCTACCGCCAAGCTCCACGGACTGATGCTGGGGGCGGTTGGGCCAAGGCCTATTTCCTTTGCAAGTACAGTTGACAGCGAGGGGAAACCCAACCTTTCGCCCTTCAGCTTTTTCAATATGTTCAGTGCCAATCCGCCCATCCTTATTTTCTCTCCGGCCCGCAGGGTGAGGGACAATACGGTGAAGCACACCCTCCTTAACGCCAGGGCTACGGGGGAAGTTGTGATTAATGTGGTGAATTTCGACATTGTGCAGCAGGCTTCGCTTTCCAGTACTGAATATGCTGAAGGAGTGAATGAATTTGAAAAGGCGGGATTGACAATGCTGAAGTCTGATCTCGTAAAGCCTTACAGGGTGGCAGAATCGCCCGTTCAGTTTGAATGCAAGGTGAGGGAGATCGTGGAATTGGGAACAGAAGGGGGAGCAGGGAATCTCATCATCTGCGAGGTGGTGAAAATGCACGTGCGGGAAGATATCATGGATGAAGAAGGGAAGATCGACCAGCACAAGATTGACCTGGTCGCCCGGATGGGAGGCAACTGGTATACCCGTGCGCAGACCGGACTTTTTGAAGTGCCTAAACCACTTACAACTCTGGGTATAGGAGTCGACGCCATTCCGGAAGAAATAAGGGCGAGCAGTGTTTTAACAGGAAACGACCTGGGGAAGCTGGGCAATGTGGAAAATCTTCCGGGAGAAGAAGAAATTCAGGAATTTATGAATGAAAATTCCGCAATTGATGCTATCTTGAACGACTCAAAAACAGAGAGGCATATACTCGCGAAACAGTACCTGGAAAAGGATGAGCCTGCAACGGCTTGGAAAATATTATTAGCAATGGTTTTTAAACCTT
>CBFGYW010000009.1:0-15623 GCA_965653085.1 uncultured Salinimicrobium sp. | reverse complement strand
ATAAGAAGTATTGGCTACTTCAATCATAGCCCTCGCTATTTCTTCCAGAAGTACGGTGGGGTTTTCACATCCTAAGCTGGAAGAACACCTGCTGGATCTTTTTGAACTTGGGAAAGCCAAAGCAGATTTCACTGGGGACGAAGTCTATTGCTGCGTGGGCACCACGAAGGCAAAGACCCCTGACCTGGAGGTGTACCGAAAAGTGGACTACGGCATTCCGGTGACTGCAGCCAGGCTGGCAAAACAGAATTCCATAGATACTTTCCTTGTTATTTCGGCACTTGGAGTGGATCCTGACAGCAGATTCTTCTACAATAGAATTAAGGGAGAGATGGAAAGGGATGTACTGCAGGCTGGCGTGCGCAAAACTTACTTCTTTCAACCTTCCCTTATAAGTGGAGACAGAAAGGAAAAGCGGTTTTTCGAAAAACTTTTTAAACAGGTGATGAAAGTGGGGAATTATCTGCTCGTGGGCCCGTTGGAAAAATACAGAAGCATACATCCGGAAGAAATAGCGAGGGCTATGATTGAAGTAGCCAATACTTCTTATCCTGAAGTCAGGATTGAATCTGACGAAATAAAGGAAATAGCTAAAAAGGCCGAGAAGCATTAATAATGACAGCAGGAATGGAGGAATTAAAGGAGATTGAGCGGAAATTTCTGGTGCTTTCAGACGAATTCAAAAAAGAGGCATTTCAGAAGGAAAAGATCGTCCAGGGCTTTATTTCCCGGCACCCGGAGCGAACAGTTCGGATTAGGATCAAGGGAGATAAGGGGTTTATAACCATCAAAGGAAAAAGTCTCGATGGGGGCGTTAGTCGGTTTGAATGGGAAAAGGAGATTCCCTTAAAGGAAGCAGAGGCTTTGTTTGAATTATGTGAACAGGGGAAGATAGAGAAGACCCGCCATCTCGTTAGGCAGGGAAATCATATTTTTGAGGTGGATGAATTCTACGGGGAAAATGAAGGCCTAAGGGTTGCAGAGATAGAATTGAATGCCACAGAGGAGGATTTTGAAAGGCCGGAATGGCTGGGGGAAGAGGTGACAGGGGAATCAAAATATTACAATTCGCAATTAAGCCAGTCTCCTTATTCGAGCTGGGCCAAGAATAACCAACATTAAAACAAGATGAAAAAAAACATTACCCTGTTAGCAATCCTGCTGCTGGTTCTTGCCTGTAATGAACAGGTGGAGAAGGATATGGAGCAAAACATTCCTGAATCTGCAGATCCTGCAGGAGGAGATCTTCGGTCACAGAGCATAGAGGAACGGACACAAGCCCTGAAGGAGCAGGGGTATCAGGTTTTTCATTACCAGGAGGGGGATACCACCTACCTGATGCAACAGTATTACATCGTCTTCTTGAAGGCAGGAGAGAACAGGAACCAGGATTCCCTGGAAACAGCGAGGCTGATGGAACAGCATCTGGCGCATCTCACCCGAATGGCAGAGGAAGGTTATTCGAGTCTCACTGGGCCCATGGGAGATGATGGAGAGCTGCGCGGGATAGTGGTTTACAATACGCCCACTCTCAAGGAAGCTGACAGTCTTGCCAATCTTGACCCGATGGTGAAATTGGGCAGGTTAAAAGTGGAGGTACATCCGTGGTGGACTGCAAAGGGAGGGAAGCTGCCTTAGGGGAGGCTCCCGAATAATTTTAATTATTGGAAACGTTCCAAAAACCAGGGGATAGAAAAAGGCCGCCAGAAAATCAATCCAGGCGGCCTCTAACCAACACTCAAATCAAACACTAATCAAACATAAAATCTTACTGCCAGCCTCCTCCAAGAGCCTGGTACAGATCAATGATGGCGATAAATTTATCCAGTTCCGTATTTATCAGTTCCAGCTGGGAGTTCAGTGCGTTCTCCCTTGCTGTAAGCACTTCGAGGTAGTTTGCCATCCCGTTGTTCAGCAATTCTTCTGAATAGGTGGTGGCAAGGTCATAAGCCTCAAATTCGTTCAGTTTTATCTCCATTCTTTCCACCGCAGCCTCGTAGTTATAAAGGGCGTCAGAAACCTCCCTGGAAGCCACCAGAAGCGATCTTCTGAAGTCCAGCAGGGCAATCTCCTCCTGGGCCTGTGCGACCTCGTATTGGGTCCTTATCTGCCTCTGATTGAAGATAGGCTGGGCCAGGTTTCCAATAACACTTGCAAAAATGGAATTGGCGCTGAACCAGTCCTTGAATTCCAGGCTTTGGAGCCCTGTACTGGCTGTCAGCCGCAGGGAAGGGTAGAAGCTGCTTCTGGCCACGTTGGTAAGCTGAAAGGCATTCATCAGGTTGTATTCTGCCGCTATGACATCAGGCCTGTTTCTTAGAAGCTGGGCCGGAACCCCGATTTTCAGTTCTGCAGCGATCTCCTGCTCCGCGAGGCTGCCTCTGTTTATTTCGTGGGGTGCATCCCCCAGAACAATGGAGAAGGCATTTTCCAGGAGTCGGATATTATTCTCCAGGTCAACCAATACCGCCTGAGCCCTGTAAAGCTGGGCCTCGGTTTGTTTTACACCCACTTCGGTCAGGGACCCCGCATCTTTTAAAGCTCTGGTGGTTTCCAGGCTGTTTTCCCTGTTCTCAATGGTCTGCTCTGTAATTCGCAACTGCTCATCCAAAGCCAGAAGCTGGTAATAAAGGGTAGCGATGGTAGCGATAAGTTCAGTTTTCACTGCCTGGTGTCCTGCAACGCTTTGCAGATACCTGGCCTGAGTGGCGCGGTCACTGCTTCTGATCTTGCCCCAGATGTCTGCTTCCCAGGATAGGTTGGCAGATAGGTCAAACTGACTTACGGTGCCAACTCCTCCCAACTGTCCATTTTCAGAAGGATTTTGAGTAGCTCCCGATGCTCCGATGTTCAGGGTTGGCAGGTAACCCGCTTTACCCTGTTTCATATAAGCTTCCGCAGCTTCTATCTGCTGAAGGGCAACCCGGATATCCAGGTTGTTCTGCAGGCCTTCATCAATGTAACCTGCCAGGATAGGATCTGTAAAAAGTTCCCTCCAGGAGACATCAGCCAGGCTAAGGCTGTCCTGGGGGATCAGGTCTGTCCTGTAATATTCCGCTTCCACTACCTGGGGGCTGCTGTATTCTTTGGCCACAAAACAGGATTGCAGCGAAAGCAATAAAGCGGGAACCAAAACGAATTTATATATACTTTTCTTCTTCATTTCGAATTTTTAAATATGATCGTTAGTTTCAGTCAGGGCTTCAGGTTTCCTGCTCACCTTCTCCTGAAGCCACTGGAACAGGATGAAGAGGATAGGAATGATGAACACTCCGAGAATGGTTCCGATTAGCAGACCACCAACAGCTCCTGTACCAATGGACCTGTTACCTGCGGCTCCAATTCCACCTGCAAAAACCAAGGGAAGCAGACCAATAATGAAGGCCAGGGAAGTCATTAGGATAGGACGCAGACGAACACGTGCTGCATCGAAAGCCGAATCAACTATGGACAGCCCGGCTTTTCTACGCTGAATGGCGAATTCCACAATAAGGATCGCATTCTTGGCGAGCAGTCCCAGCAGCATGATCAGGGCGATCTGGAAATAGATGTTGTTCTCCAATCCAGTCAGCGCTGTAGTCACGTAGGCTCCCATTACCCCAACAGGTAAGGAGAACAGCACCGATAACGGAAGCAGGTAGCTTTCGTACTGGGCAGCCAGAATAAAGTACACGAATAGGATACTCAGCATAAAGATGAACAGGGTCTGGTTTCCTGCCGAGATCTCTTCCCTGGTAAGCCCAGAGAAGGCGATGTCATAGTTTGCAGGCAAAGATCCTGTTCCCACCTCCTGTACTGCAGCAATGGCATCTCCCGAAGAGTATCCCGGTGCCGGGGCCCCGTTAACTGCAGCGGCGTTGAAAAGGTTGTAACGGGTCACTGACTGCGGCCCATACACCCTTTTCAGCTCCACGAATTCTGTAATAGGTGCCATTTCTCCCTGGGAATTGCGTACAAAGAGGGAATTCAGGTCCTGAACGGTGGCCCGGTCCTCAGGCTTGGCCTGTACGAAAACCCTATACTGTTTTCCGAAGCGGGCAAAATCTGCCGCGTAGAAACTTCCGATATATCCCTGAAGAGTGGAGAAGATACTGCTGATGGATACTCCCGCTTCCTTCGCCTTTGGCACATTCAGGTCTATCTCGTACTGAGGGTAATTGGTATTAAATGATGTAGAGGCGTAAAGGATCTCTGGGCGGGCCATCAGGTCCATTAGATACTGCTGGGCAGCGGCATCCAATTCAGTGAATTCACCACCTGATCTGTCCAGAATCTGTAATTCAAATCCGGAAGATATCCCGAATCCGGGCACACTTGGAGGCTGGAAGAACAGGATTTCTGCATCTGGAATTGTAGCTCCCATTGCAAAAAGCTGCCCAATAATTGCATCAGCCGACATGGATTCTTCCTCCCTTTCGTCCCAGGGATCCAGTTTGATAAAACCAAGTCCGTAGTTACTACCAGCACCCCCAATCAAACTGAAACCATTTACCAGGGTGGTAGTTGAAACTCCGGGAATCTGCCTTGCCCGCTCACTTATTTCATTGGTCACAGCCACAGTCCTGTCGAGAGAAGCTCCAGCAGGTAAGGAAACGTTTACCATTACCATCCCCCGGTCTTCGCTAGGTACGAATCCGGTTGGAGTAGTGGAATTAGCCCAAAGGATACCACCAACTGAAGCAAGAATTACAACTGCCGTTATCCACTTGTGTTTGTAGAGGAAACCGAGGGACCTGACATAGCGTTGTGTACTTGCAGTAAAGGCAGTATTGAAGCCGGTAAAGAAACGCTGTAGGAAACCTTTCTTCTTGTGGTCCTCATCCTTGTGAGGCTTTAAGAGCAGGGCACAAAGGGCAGGACTCAAAGTCAAAGCGTTTACTGCAGAAATGGCGATGGCTACCATCAGAGTCACCCCAAATTGCTCATAAAAAACTCCTGTAGGCCCCTGAATAAAAGTTACCGGGATAAATACCGCAGCCATCACCAGAGTAATGGAGACAATCGCGCCTGCAATCTCATCCATGGCAGACATGGTGGCTTTTTTGGCTGTTGAGGCTCCTTCCTCCAGCTTGGCGTGGACCGCTTCCACCACCACAATGGCATCATCCACCACAATTCCAATGGCCAGCACGAGTGCGAACAGGGTAAGTAGGTTGATGGAATATCCGAAAAGATTCAGGAAGAAGAAGGTACCAATAATGGAAACCGGTACTGCAATTGCCGGAATAAGGGTTGATCTGAAATCCTGAAGGAAAATGAACACCACCAGGAATACCAGTAAGAAAGCTTCAATGAGGGTTACCACCACCTTATTTATAGAGGCATCAAGGAATTCATTGCTGTCAAAATTCGTTAGCATTGTAATTCCCGCAGGGAAATTCTCCTCAAGTTCCGCCATCTTGGCGTGAATGGTTTCAATAATTTCCTGGGCATTGGAACCTGGGGTCTGGTAAACCCCCATACTTACACCCGGTTGTCCATTGGTTGCGGAAACCACAGTATAGCCTTCAGCATCCAGTTCTACATCTGCGACATCCTTTAGTCTCAGGAACTGTCCATTGTCCAGGGCTTTAATAATAATATCCTGATACTCTTCAGCAGTAGTATATCGTCCTCCGTATTTTATTACGTATTCAAAAGCCTGGGCGCTGTTCTGTCCTAATGATCCGGCAGCAGCCTCGAGACTCTGCTCGTTGATAGAGGCGATGACATCAGTTGGAATAAGGTTATATGCCTGAAGTTTTTCAGGTTTCAGCCAGATCCGCATGGCGTAATTTTTTGCCCCGAACACAGATACATCCCCAACCCCGTTAATCCTCTTTAACTCAGGAAGCACATTGATGTTAAGGTAGTTCTGAATAAAGGTGACATCATAAACTTCATTTTCAGAGATCATCGTCAGGAACATCAGGGCACTGGTCTGCTGCTTCTGGGTCACTACCCCCGATTGGGTAACTTCCCTTGGAAGCAGAGGTGCAGCCCGGGCAACCCTGTTCTGTACGTTTACCGAGGCGATATCGGGATCAACTCCCTGTTCAAAAAATACAGTGATACTGGCACGCCCACTGTTACTGGCAGTAGAGGTGATGTAGGTCATTCCCTCCACCCCGTTTATCTGCTCCTCGATAGGAATGATAACCGACTCCAGAACGGTTTCAGCATTCGCTCCCGGAAAATTCGCCGACACCTGAACGGTGGGAGGTGCAATATCGGGATACTGAGTCACAGGAAGGGTGGTGAGACCCAGAACCCCTAAAACTAATATGACTATGGAAACGACTGTAGATAATACAGGTCTCTCTATAAAGGTCTTTAACATCTCTTATTTCTATTTAAAAACGGGTTCGATGGAATTGGCGATGCTGTCGAAGGAAACAGGTTGAGGTTGAACCGGAGTTCCATTACGCAAAGAACCTACCCCTTTTGCGATGATCTTGTCGCCCGGCTCTACTCCAGAGGCCACAACTATAAGGTTATTCACCCGGTCGCGTACTTCAATAACTTTGGAAATAGCCACGGTATCTCCCTGTACCTCAAATACGTGCACCATTCCCTGCTGCTCGAAAGTGGAGGCTTCTGGCACAACGGGTACACTGTCATAAACCTTCGGAATAAGTATGTTTCCACTGTTTCCGTTAGCCAGGATTCGGTTCGGATTTGGGAATACAGCGCGGAATCCAACGGTCCCTGTGGAAGGATCCACCTGTCCTGTGATGGTCTCTATTTTACCTTTTTCCTCGTAAATTTCGCCGTTCACCAGCCTAAGCTGAACCGGAGGGAAGCTGGCAATCTTCTCTTCCTTGGAATCCCCTTCTGCATTCTGAATGAAGTTGAGGTAGTCTCGTTCATTCATAGAATAGAAGGCGTAAACATTGTCAATGTCGGAAACCACAGTAAGCGGAGTCGGATCTGCAGGGCTTACAAGAGCTCCCTCCCGGAAGTTAATGCTGCCCACATACCCATCTACAGGGCTTTTTATATTGGCGTACCCTATGCTGGCTGCCACACTGCTGTATCCTGCTTTGGCCTGTGCCAGCCTTGCTTTTGCTGTTTCCAGCTGCACCGGGCTGATAATACCTTTGTCGACAAGAGGCTTCAATTTGTCCACTTCCACCTGGGCAGCATTTACATTGGCCTGGGCCGCGTTGGCTTCCTGGTTAAGGGTAGCTGTCTCCAAACGGAACAGGGTCTGCCCTTTCCTCACTTTTTCACCCGCATCAACCAGAACATCTGTGATATATCCCGAGACTTTTGCCCGAACCGCAGAATTTACGGTTCCTTCAATACTTACCGGGTAAGTTGTGTAACCTGTAACACTGGTTTCAGGGATTTCTATCACCGGGTAAGGCATAGGACCCTGTGCCTGCTGCTGTCCTGCCTGTTCGTCTCCACAGGAGGATAGAAAGAAGGAACTTAGTATAAACCCTAAATAACTTAATTTTCTCATTGTTCTAGCTGTTGTAATTTGTTAGGTGTTTCTGTTGAATTTTTGATTTGAATTTCTGAATTGCAGAGGTTGCCTCTTCCAAAAAGGTCAGGAAGTCCTGCTGAAATTCAAGGTCGAACAGGTGATCTTCCTCTGTTGCCTTCCTGTTGTATTCCTTTTTATAATTGAGGACCTTCTGGTGCAATTCTTTTTCTGTTTCCCATTTTGAAGTCATATCGTCAATTACATTGACCATCAGGTTGGGGTGTATTATGAAATACCGCTTCCTGTCCCCGGGCTTGGTGAAGTATTTCACCCGCTGACTGGTCTGCAGGTTCTCCAGGTGAGAGGAAACGCTGCTTTTGCTGGCATTCAGGTCACTTACAAGTTGTTCAAAAGTAAGCCCCTGTTTCCCTGTAAGGATGAGGGTGGCAAAAATTCGCGCAGCAAGAGGGGCGAGGTTATCGCTCTCCAGCTGCACTCCCAGCAGCTCTATAAGGTCCGTTTTTTGTCGTTCCAGATCTTTATCCTTCATCATTTTTCAATTTGAAGCTGCAAAGATACGATTGGTTCTGAGAAATCCGAACCAAAAGAACAACGATATTTCCTGATGCTGCAAACATCTTTCTATGACAGGTGGAGAGGGCAAAGGTTTAATGCCTTAAAAGAAAAAAGCACCGGAACAATTTATATGCTGCCTTAGTTTATGGGAATTTCAATATATGGAATAAGGCATTTCAGGCATATGCGGGTCAGGATTTTGACCAGGTCTGCGCCGGACCTCATAGACACCTCGTAGACACCTCATAGACACCTCGACCATACCTTGTAGACCCTTTTTGTGGACGAGCTGTGCTTTTTGTCAGAATCAGGTGATAAGAAGTTAGGGAGCGGGTATCGGGAAATCCTGTTCCGAATCCCCTTTATAAAAGCAGATAAATAGGTGCCAGCTCCTGGGAAATTCCTAATCTCCGTATATGCCTATCTTCAGTTCGCCTTTGCTGTCCATGGTTGCCCTGTACATTCCTGCGGTGTTGAATTCCATCGCCACATTGCCTTCGTGGTCTATGGCCACGATCCCACCATCTCCACCCAGTTCAGGAATTTTATTCTGAATGACTTCCCTGGCGGCTTCCTGAAGGCTCAGGCCTTTATATTCCATGAGTGCGGAGATGTCGTAAGCTACTACGCCCCGGATAAAGAATTCTCCCCAGCCGGTGCTGGAGACAGCGCAGGTCTTATTATTGGCGTAGGTTCCTGCTCCAATGATAGGGGCATCCCCGATACGGTTCCATTTTTTGTTTGTCATCCCTCCCGTAGAAGTCCCCGCAGCCAGGTTTCCATGTTTATCCAAGGCAGCACAGCCTACTGTTCCGAACTTGGAGTCTTTTATAAAAGGATCGTGGAAGGTAGTTTTGTCATCGTGGTCCAGTTCTGTTTTTTCTGAATTTCTGATCCTCTCCAGGCTTTTATATCTGTTCTCGGTATAGAAATACTGGGGGTCGACGATTTCCAGCCCCTGTTTCTTTGCAAAAGCTTCCGCTCCCTCCCCGCTCAACATCACGTGTTCTGAATTCACCATCACCTCATAGGCGAGGTTAATGGGATTTTTTACGGTTGTCACTCCCGCCACTGCACCGGCATTTAAGGTCTCTCCGTCCATAATGGAGGCGTCCATTTCGTTCTTGCCCTCGTTGGTAAACACCGCTCCTTTTCCTGCATTGAACAGAGGGGAATCTTCCATCACATTGATGGTCCGCTGTACGGCTTCCACGGCTGTACCTCCATTCGCAAGGACCTCGTGGCCCACCCGGATAGCTTCCTCCAGCTTTGCCTTATACGCCTGCTCCAGCGAATCTGACATGTTTTCGCGAAGGATCGTTCCGGCCCCTCCATGGATCACAATTCCGAAGTTAGGGGCATCCGTCCCGGCTGTAGTTTCTGCTTCCGGGCTTTCCGCTTCTGGAGTGGGGTCTTCATTTTTGCAGCCCAGGGCCAGGATAACAGTGAAAAGGAATAGATATTTTTTCATGGTAGACTTGGTTTTTCGGATTGAAAGTTAAGAAAAATCAGTCATTAGAGGAGAAAACAGGAGCTTTTCAGAAATAAGGCGTATTTTTATGATCTGCAAATTCAGAAAATATGTCTGCAAGCAAGCCCTTCAATTTAAAGAAATGGATCGATGAAAACCGTGAGCTTCTGAAGCCCCCGGTAAGCAACAAAAACCTGTACCACGAGGCGCAGGACTTTATTGTCATGGTGGTGGGCGGCCCGAATGACAGGAAAGATTACCATTATAACGAGACCGAAGAGCTGTTTTATCAGCTGGAGGGGGAGATCGAAGTGTACATTCAGGAAGACGGGGAGAAGAAGACGATGAAGCTGGGGCCTGGAGATCTATACCTGCATCCTGCGAAGGTGCCGCATTCGCCGAAAAGGCACCCAGGCTCCATAGGCCTGGTGGTAGAGAAGAAGCGGACAGATCCGGATGCCAGGGACGGTTTGCTTTGGTTCTGTGAAAACTGCAACCATAAACTGCACGAAGTATATTTTCCGCTGGATAATATCGAGGTGGATTTTCTTAAGCATTTCAATGAGTTCTATTCCAGCGAGGAGCTGCGCACCTGCGATAACTGTGGTACAGTGATGGAGGCTAAATAAGGAGATAAAGGCGCAATGCCACGGGTCTCTACAATTTTCCCTACTTTCGCAGAACATCTTATTATAAACCGCATAAACAAGTATTAAATGAGTTCTATTGCAAAGAAATTTGGAATACCAGAGGCCCTCGAAGCCCTGGGAGTAAAAGATATCAATAAAGGAACATCCACCGGGAGCAACTGGTTTTCCTCAGGGGAGATGATAGAGTCGCGCTCTCCTGTAGATGGTGCCCTTATTGGAAAGGTTTCCACCACCACGCCCGAAGATTATGAAAAGGTGATTGAAACTGCAACGGAAGCTTTCAAAACCTGGAGAAGCATGCCTTCGCCTCAGCGAGGGGATGTGGTGAGGAAATTCAATGAGGAACTGAGAAGACTGAAGGAACCTCTTGGAAAACTCGTTTCCTATGAAATGGGAAAATCCTATCAGGAAGGATTGGGAGAGGTTCAGGAAATGATAGACATCTGTGATTTTGCAGTGGGGCTTTCCCGACAGCTTCACGGCCTTACCATGCATTCAGAAAGGCCGGGACATAGGATGTATGAGCAATATCATCCGCTGGGAATAGTTGGGATTATTTCAGCATTTAACTTTCCGGTAGCTGTCTGGTCCTGGAATACTGCCCTGGCCTGGGTTTGTGGAGATGTCTGCGTCTGGAAACCCAGTGAGAAGACTCCACTTACCGGAATCGCCTGCCAGCAGATCGCTGCCAGAGTGTTCAAAGAATGTGGGCTTCCGGAAGGGATTTCCTGTCTTATCAACGGCGATTACAAAGTGGGAGAGCTAATGACCAAAGACAAGCGTGTGCCATTAATATCAGCCACCGGATCTACCAGAATGGGAAGAAAAGTGGGGGCTGCCGTAGGGGAGCGTTTAGGAAAATCCCTTCTTGAACTTGGTGGTAACAATGCCATTATAGTGACTCCTGATGCAGATATAAAAATGACCGTGATTGGAGCTGTTTTTGGAGCCGTGGGAACCGCAGGGCAACGCTGTACTTCAACCAGAAGGCTTATCATTCACGAATCTGTTTACGACAAGGTGAAAGAAGCCATAGTGGGGGCTTACAAGCAACTCCGAATAGGAAATCCGCTTGATGAAAAGAATCACGTTGGACCTCTGATTGATAAGGATGCTGTCAAGAATTATCTTTCTGCGCTGGAGAAGGTAGTGGAAGAAGGAGGAAAGATTCTTGTTGAAGGCGGGGTCCTTGAAGGGGAAGGATACGAAACAGGATTATATGTGAAACCTGCTATTGCTGAAGCTGAAAACAATTATGAAATCGTTCAGCACGAGACCTTCGGGCCTGTACTTTATTTCATAAAATATTCAGGAGGCATAGAAAACGCCATAGAGCTTCAGAACGGGGTAGCTCAGGGGCTTTCTTCTGCCATTATGACCAATAACCTCAGGGATGCTGAGCGTTTCCTTTCGGTAACAGGTTCAGACTGTGGAATAGCCAACGTGAACATTGGAACTTCAGGTGCTGAAATCGGGGGAGCCTTTGGAGGTGAAAAAGACACCGGGGGTGGAAGAGAATCTGGTTCTGATGCCTGGAGGATCTATATGCGCCGCCAGACCAATACGATCAATTATACCACCGAGCTGCCATTGGCCCAGGGAATCAAATTTGATCTATAAGTCTTGACTAAACTTCTGTCAAGCTGAGCCTGACGGAATACCTTAAACTAAAATGCCACCCTCTTGGGGTGGCATTTTTTATTACACAGTTCTCGGCTTAAAGCACTCCGTTGGCCTCAACCCACTTGAATTTATGCTGGTCCTGGGGAACAGCAATTCTTTCAGCAATTCTTGCCATCCGGTCTGGGAGTTGCATTAAGTAATCTCTTGCTTTTTCTGCCTGGTCTGTAAGACTGGTCATCTTGTCGATCTCCCAGTATACATTCAATTTTCTAAGGATATCTATATAGTCATAGGTGGTATAAACCCCTAGGCGCTGGGCTGCATTGGAAAAGTTCTCAAACGCTTCCCCTATTCCCTGGCCTGATTCCCTGATAAACTGGGCTGGCATCACGATTTTTTTCTTCATCATGTCCTGGAAGGCCAGCATCATTTCACTAGGATCGTATTCAAAGATGATCTTCACGAATTCCCTGTAGGCAAGGTGGTGACGCATCTCGTCTCCGGCAATGATACTGCACATCTTGGACAGCATCTTGTTCCCCTGCTTCTTGGCTAGCTGCCCTACCCTTTTGTGAGAGATATTTGTAGCGAGTTCCTGAAAGCTGGTATAGACGAAGTTTTTATAGGGGTCTCTTCCGGTTCCAATATCAAAACCGTCATTGATAAGGTATTGAGTGGTTTTTTCGATCTCCCTCATATCCACTCTTCCCGAAAGGTAGAGGTACTTGTTCAGGGCATCTCCGTGCCTGTTCTCCTCTCCAGTCCAGTGGCGTATCCATTTGGACCAGCCGTTCTTTCCGTGCTGATCTACCCCTTCCATATCCATAAGCCAGGACTCGTAGGTGGGGAGGGCTTCTTCAGTAACCATATCGGCTACAAGGACTACCCAGAAGTCGTATCCAAGTTCCTTGGCCTCTTCCCTTATCTGCAGTACCTGCTCCATAAAGCCTTCCTCCTGTGAGTTAGGGAGAAGGTCGGTGGGCTGCCATATGTCTTCTACCGGGATAAGATATTTATCCACGAAATTGTCTATAGATTTCTCTACAGTTTTCATTACTTCCAGTCTGATATTCTCTAAAGACATACTTTTTAAGGCTTAGGGGCTTGCAGGGTTACTTTTATTTACTCACTTTAGTAATTGACAAATGTAAGAAGATAATAGCTGAAGAGTTTAAAATTCTTCTTAATTTCTGCCTTCTTCCCCAGGGTAGAGCTCCCAAACCGGGTCGCTTTGAAAGATTTCGTGATTATTCACATCAATCATTGACAATTTACCCTTAAAAGCGGCCCCTGTGTCGATATTCCATACATTGGCTTTATTTACGGGAACTGAACTTCCAATTCGGGTAACGGGGGGTATGGCCGATGAAGATCTCCTTGAAAATCAGCAGCCTCTTTGGGTATTCCAAAGCCTCAGGTTTCAGATTCGGGTCCAGGGCAAGCGCCATCTCCCAGAGAGTACGGTCCCAGTAGAAGGGGATGTTGTTGTATTCGGCCTCCGGGCCCTTCTGATTAGTAAATCCTGCGTGAACAAAGAGCCTGTTCTCCTTATCGATAAAATAATTGAGCATCTGGTCAAAAAAGCGGATATGGCTCTTTTTCACCTCTTCTGAAAGTCTTCTGTAGGCATTTATACTGCTCTGTCCCCCGTGCTGAAGCCATTGGTCATTCAACTCCCCGTTCTGAAGCCAGCGATGGGTAAGGTCGTCGTGGTTCCCCCGCATGAAGATGCAGGAATTCTGCCGGGATAGCTCTATAAGATAAGAGACCACATTGGCCGAATCGCTCCAGCCATCCACATAATCTCCGAGGAAAATGAGCTCATCCCCGGGCCGGATGGCTGCCCTTTCCAGAAGCTGGACCAGGGCCTTCAAACTTCCGTGTATATCTCCTATGGCTAATGTTCTTCCCATGATAAAAATCTTGATTAAGAATTATCTAATTATATTTCACCTTCCTCAGGATCCTCATACTGTCCTTGTACAACTGGTACAAACTGGGGTCGTAATTCCGCAATGGCACCTTTGCCTCCTCCAGTTTTTCCAGCGCATTTTCAAAGCCGTTGAAGTAACAGATGAGATAGGTGGAAGGGATATTCCGAAGGTCTGCCTCTTCGTGCGGAGTGAGCGGCACGTACTTGTTCAGCTTCTCCACCAGCGCATTGTTGTTGTTGAAGATGTGGTACAGGTTCTTCTTCTCGAATTGCGGCGGAGCGAACAGCAGTTCGGTCTGGATCTCATAGGTGGCATTGTCTCGAAAGTGAATGGTCACCTCCTCCAATGGATAGTACCTGAAATTGTTGTTCAGGCCCAGGCGCACAAATTCCTCTATCCTGAAATAGTCCTTGGTGATGCTGATGCTCACCTCGTCCAGTTCAGAATAGAACAGCTTCACCTGCTCATTGATAAGGGCAATGTCCAGTCGGGAATAATAGGTCTTCTCCCGAAGCTGCCTTTTCTTTCCCGACCAGCACACCACGAAATATTCCTTGAAAACCTTGTAGGTGCTGTCGAGGTCACGGTGCTTTTCAAAAAAGTCGAACACCCCGTCCAGGGTAAGCTCGATATTGTTCTGGGAATGGTTTTCTATGGAAGCCACCAGTTCCTTGTTCTCTGATCCAAAAACGGTATCACTTTCTGCGGGAAGGCTGATGCTGCCCTCCCTGATAAATCGCATTCCCGCAGTGTATTTCCAGATGTTTTTCCGCAGGGAGCAGATTTCGCCCCTGTTGGGCCGGATGCTTACAAGTCCCACCACCAGCTCTTCCGGCAGGTGGGGAAAGGGGATGTTTTCATAAGAAACCAGAGGAGGATTCAGCAGATAGGCATTGATGAGGTTCTGGATCCTGCTGTCGTCAAAGAAATCCACCCCTTTGATCTCATTGTCGGCATCTTCAACGCCGATGACGATATAGGAGTTGTTATGCGGATTGGAATTTGCAAGGGCGCACACGTGTTTGAGAAACTTTGCCTTGCCTTCCTTTTCTGAAAGGTTAAGCTGGCGTTTTTTATCATAGAAGCTGTTCTCGCTGTTGTGGGCGAGCAGGTTTTTGATTAAAAGCCGCTTGTTGATCATCAAATCAGGGTTTTGCCGGATTCAGAAAGGTTTTGTCAGTTGAGTTTTTTGTTTACAATGGTCGAATTTGCCTGCGCAGTAGGCAGTACCAGCAGGTCTGCAATATTTACGTGGGCAGGTCGGGTAAGCATAAACAGGATAATATCTGCAATGTCTTCAGGCTTCAAAGGCTGGAAATTCTCGTATACCGATTTCGCTCTTTCCCCGTCTCCCTTGAACCTCACCTCGCTGAAGCCTGTTTCCACCAGCCCCGGATTTACTGCTCCCACTTTTATTCCGTGAGCATTCAGATCAATCCGCATAGCTTTGTTTAAAGCATCCACGGCGTGTTTGGTGGCGCTGTAGACATTTCCGTTGGGGTACACTTCCTTTCCCGCAATGGAGCCAATGTTGATAATGTGGCCAGCCTTCCTTTCCACCATCTGGGGGATTATGGCCTTGCTAACGTATAGGAGCCCCTTTATATTGATGTCGATCATCGCTTCCCAGTCATCGAGGCTTCCGGACTGAATGGGGTCCAATCCGTGGGCATTTCCTGCATTATTGACTAAAATATCAATGTTCCTGAAATCTTCCGGAAGGCTGTCCAGGGCTGCAGACACTTCTTCTTTTTTGCTGATGTCAAACTGAAGCACCTGAACCTTTACCTTATCCTGAAGTTCCTGCTTTAGCTGCTCGAGCTGTTCCCTCCGCCTTCCGCAGATGATGAGATTTATTCCCGCTTCTGCAAGTGCCACAGCGGTAGCTCTTCCTATTCCGCTGCTGGCACCTGTTACTAATGCTGTTTTCATTCTGAATTGTTTTTTTCTGATTGTTA